>CAYFSZ010000065.1:0-8190 GCA_964346085.1 uncultured Mageeibacillus sp.
AAAGGAGTATTTTATGAGAAAAGTTGGTAAAAAAATCGCTGTTATTGGTGCAGGTAATGTTGGTGCAAGTATTGCATATGTTATGTCCATCAAAAACACATGCAGAGAATTAGTTTTGATTGATGTTGATAGACAAAAAGCAGAAGGCGAAGCGATGGATATTATTCATGGTTTACCTTTCTTAAATCGTATGAACATTTATGCTGGTGATTTTTCGGATATTCAAGGCTGCGATATTATTGTTATGTCAGCAGGTGCTGGCCGTAAACCAGGTGAAACTAGATTGGATTTAGCCCAAAAAAATGTACGCATTGCAAAATCTGTAACAGAAGAAATTAACAAATATTATGACGGTGGTATTATCCTCGTTGTAGCAAACCCAGTTGATGTTTTAACATATCACATCACAAAATGGACAAATCTTCCAAAAGGAAAAGTTGTTGGTTCCGGTACTGTTTTAGACGGTGTTCGTTTACGTACTTTATTAGGAAAAAAATTCAACATTGATTTAAAAAATATCCATGCCTATACATTGGGTGAACATGGTGATAGCCAATTCCCATCATGGAGCTTCAGCAAAATTGCAGGATTCTCTGTCGATGAATATTGTGAAAAAACAGGTATCGAATTCACTGAAGAAGAACGTGAAGAAATGGCTTTACAAGCAAAAACTGCTGGTGCTGAAATCATTAAACGCAAAGGTGCAACTTTCTATGGTATAGCTGTTGCAACAAATGCTTTATGCGAAAGTATTTTACAAGATGAAAACACAATCAGAACCGTTGGTAGTGTTTTAGATGGCGAATACGGATTATCCGATGTTGTTGTCAATGTACCTTCAATCGTTGGTGACCGTGGTGTTGAACAAATATTGGAAGTTGACTTACCAGAAGATGAATTGGAAAAATTAAGAAAATCTGCTGAAAGTGTTAAAGCTGTTATTGACGCTACAAAAGATATATAATTAAAGTCAATTTTAGATCGACTTTTACATCGATTAGGAAGAGCAGATAATTTATACAAATCGTCCTAAAAGAGCAAATGAAATAGATATTCTAAGAGGGTTATGTATCCTAGGTATGATGTGGCATCATCTGATGTATGATGTCCGATACATCTTTCACTACGATGCATTTGAGTTCTTTGAAAGCTTTACTTTTCAAGAAATCATACACCCTCTTATTTTAATTGGTTTTTTTATGGCTGCGGGAATCAGTCAGAGTTTTTCACGAAATAATTTGCAGCGCTTCAAAAAAATCGGTGGAATCGCATTACTGCTGACAGTAGTGACGACTCTCATCTCATATATTCTTCGAATGGAGCTTTATATCATCTGGCAAATTTTGCATAGCATAGCTTTTTGTATATTAATTACATATTTTGTCCAGAAACTGACATCGCGTCGGATTAAGTTTTCGCTGCTCATGGTTATTAGTGTATTGCTGATTTTTGTCATTCCGAGGATTATCTTACATTATGATTTAGCTCATAATGGACCAAGTATTTTGATGCCATTCGGTATTGGTTATTTGCGCCCAGAAGTTCCGTCTATGCTCGATTATGTTCCTGTCGTGCCGCTTGGAGGATTTTTCTTTATCGGTGTTTTATTGGGAGAAATCCTATATCCGAATCGCAAAATAAGTCGGGAATTGTTTATGAGTTCAATTTGGAAACCATTGCTTTATTTAGGTAAAAAATCCTTATGGGTTTATGCAATTCATCAACCTGTTTTTATTTTTATTATTTGGCTTGTCGGGAGATTTATATAAATGAAAATTATTTGTCAAAACCATCAAGAAATGCAAAATATCTCAGATGTTCTTCGCTTATATTTTGTTGAGATAGAAGAAGGGGATTGTTCGATTGATGTGCTTGATGAAACTGAGTTGAATCAACATGCAACGATTGTCAGTTCCATTGATAGAGAAATTTCGATTGAAGAAATGCGTAATCAAGAAAACGATGATCAAGTTCTTGTCAAAACCTATGTTGAAAATGGTGATTTATTCATCGAAAATTCGGTTGTGACTTCTGCCGTAAGAAGAGAAGTTAAACGCCAAATGTATTATATCATCAGCGAAATGCTGGACTTAAAGTATCCTTGGGGTTCATTGACGGGAATTAGGCCAACGCAAATTGGCTATCGTTCTTATTTGGCGCATGATGGTGACTTTACATCTGCGAAATTAGATTTGATGAATAATTGGTTTGTCAGTGAAGAAAAAGCTTCAATATGTTTAGAAACGGCGATTGCAGAAATGAAAATCATTGACACTTGTGATGAGGAACTCCCGATGCTATATATTGGAATTCCATTCTGCCGCACACGATGTGCGTATTGTAGCTTTATCACACGTGACGCCACTGCTAAGACGGCTAATCTTGATTTATATGTAGAAGCTTTGATTCAAGAGATAAAGCAATTGTCTGATTTTTTTAGAGAAAAAGGCAAGGTATTTCAAGCTATTTACGTAGGTGGCGGAACACCAACGGCTCTGCCTGATGATGAGTTCTTACGATTAATGGAAAGTATTCGTGATGATATTCCAAAAACTATTGACTGTGAATTGACGGTTGAAGCAGGTCGCCCCGACTCGATTACACGTACTAAATTAGAGGCGATTAATCTTTTGCCAGATGTACGCATTTGTATCAATCCTCAAACGATGCATGATCGTACGCTTGAGTTGATTGGTCGTGACCATACAGTGGAGCAGGTTTATGATTCTTTTGAAATCGCTCGTGAACTTGGTTTTCATTCAATTAATATGGACTTGATTTTAGGGTTACCACAGGAAAGTCCTGAAGATTTTCTGGATTCTTTAGAGAAAATTCTGGAGCTTGATCCAGAGAGCATTACTTTGCATACCATGGCTTTGAAAAAATCAGCCTATTTGAAACTAAATTACAATGAAGAATATATGTCACTTCGTTTTCCAGATGATGCTTTAGCTGCAGCGTTTTCTGAAGCCGTTTCTATTTTGAAGGATCGCGGTTATGAACCATACTACATGTATCGCCAAAAAAATGTGCGAGCGGGACTAGAAAATATTGGCTTTGCAAAGCGAGGACATGCTTGTGCTTATAATGTTGGGATGATGAGTGATTTAATTTCTGTTGTTGGACTTGGCAGTGGTTCGAGTACAAAAATCGTACAAGGTACTCGTGTTGATCGCTTACATAATCCAAAAGATTTAATCAGTTATTCTGAACGAATCGAAGAAATTACCAAGAAAAAAATTGAGTTTTTTGAATAGCTTAGAGTGTTATCGTTGATTGCTTGTAGTTTGGTTGTTTGTTATGTAGCAGGGATCTACATGAAAGGACGGAATGCGTGGGTTTTCCGAATATTCCGTGCCTAGCGAATTGCTGCGAGGGACGGAAATTCAAGGTTTGTGGTTCTAAGCCGTAAATCATAATATAGCAAAAAGCTACATAAATGGACGGAAATCGACGTACATCAGCAATAAGCCGTACTTCAGGAATGTAGCAAATTGCTACATATGGGGACGGAATCTCGAGGTGCAAAGCTCTAAGCCGTACTTTAGGATGTAGCAAAAAGCTACATGAGTGGACGGAATCTCGAGGTGCAAAGCTCTAAGCCGTACTTTAGGATGTAGCAAAAAGCTACATGAGTGGACGGAAATGCGAGACATTCTGCAATAAGCCGTACTTTGCGATGTAGAAAATTGCTACATATAAAACCCGGCAGTTAAAATTATCTTCAACTGCCGGGTTCCTGTAATATATAGCATTCTCCAAAAACTAATCTTCGCTATGACATTCTTCCATTGGATTCAATAAATTCACCAAAGTTTTCACGTGAATACCGGTAGCGCGTTCAGGTAAGTACTCTTTTGCCTTACTCAAATAGGCTGTTCCTGCAATATCCATGTGAACCCATGGAATTTCCTTATCTGCCAAGAAAAATCCAACAAACTGCCCAGCACTAACAGTGCCTGCTAAACGGCCACCAGTATTACAGATATCTGCTACCTTCGACTTATTATTTTCAGCGATTTTTTTATCATTTGGTAATTGCCAAATTTTCTCATCGGCCAAATCAGCTGCATTTTGTAATTCAGCAAAGAAATCTTGATTATTTGTGATAATGCCTGAATATTCATCACCTAAAGCAACAACGCAAGCACCAGTTAATGTAGCAAGGTCAATCACTCGATCAACTTTCAAGCGATCAGTCGCATAGAAAATCGCATCGGCTAAAGTCAAACGACCTTCAGCATCTGTGTTCCCAATTTCGATACTTTTTCCTGATAAGGAAGAAATCACTTCACCAACTTTGAATGAAGAACCGGAAATCATATTTTCACAAGCTGCAACGACGCCGTACACATTTGATTTTGCTTTTAGTTTTGCTAAAGCATAAATGCTGCCAATGACGGTACCGGAACCTCCCATATCGCAATGCATGGTCGACATGCCTTGTGAAGTTTTAATGGAATATCCACCACTATCATAAGTGACGCCTTTTCCGACTAAGCCCGTGAATTCTGCAGAATCAGGATTGCCTTGATATTTCATGACGATAAAACGAGGCTCTTTTGCGGAACCTTGCGAAACAGCGAGCAACGCTTTCATACCGATTTCTTCAATTTGTTTTTTGTCAAAAATCTCGATCTCAACACCTAATGGTGATAATGTTTCCTCAACGATTTGTGCTAAACTTTCAGGATAAATGTCACCAGCTGTTTTGTTGACTAAATCACGAGTGAAGAAAACACCTTCCATGATTGTTTGGATGCGATTGAATCCTTTTTCCATCAATTCTTGCGGTCCATGTTCTGGTGTATAGTTTACGGTTAAATCAGAAGATTCGCTTTTTTCAGATAGATAAAAATCGAATTTGTATTCTGCTTGCATCATACCTTCAGCGAGAGCCATCATCATTTTGCGATTGCAAAATTCATTGATCGCAGGGAATTGAATTTCTAGCTCTGATAAATGATTTGCTTTTGCGGTTTTTGCTAATTGAAAACCAGCAAGTCGTAAAGTGTGCAAATCGATATCTTCTTTTTTGCCAAGAGAAAGATACAATGTTCCCGCTTCATCTTTCACAGGCAAATAATATGCATTTAATTTTTCTGAAGAAAAACTAGTGTGATCGGCAAGCCAAACTAGATTATCTGACTTGTCATCTGCGAATACGACTTTAACAGGCGTTCCTCCTGTTTGATAAAAATTGAAATGTAACATTTAATATTCCTTTCTTTTGATCGTCTATGATCAATTATTTTTTCTTTTGTTTAAAACCCAACTGTAAGGAAGGGTGTGAGATATCTTGATTAATCGATTGAATAATTTTTTCTAAATCTTTGGCTTTTTGTTGGTTCTCTTGTGCTTTGATTAACGCTTCACGTGCAGGTTCTTCTTGCCAATCATGCAAAGATACTTGTGTAAAGGTTTCAGATTTTTCTGTTAAATGATTCGCTGTGATAGTGAGTAATCGAATCGGCGTGACTTGATCCCACAGCTCTTGCAGAAGCACGATGGATGTTTCGAAAATAGAATCAGTATCGTCGAGAGGAGAGGATAGAGTCATTTGTCTAGAGCTCACTTGAAAATCAAACGACTTCATTTGTACTTGCAAAACACCAGCCACTTTATTTGCTTTTCTGAGACGGCGACTGACTTCTTCAGCTAAAGGACGAAGCCCTTCTCTAATCTGCTCCCAATCCGTTAAATCGGTTTGAAACGTCGTGCCATTTCCAATTGATTTTGCTTCTTCTAATTCGTCGAATCTAGGAACCGGATTATGGTCGATTCCACGTGCATAATCACTTAAAGTTTTTCCAAGTTTGCCTAAATAATTGACTAAAAAGGTTTGATCCATCGCTGCAATTTCGCCAATCGTATTGATGTTAAGGCGTCTTAATTTTTGCTCAGTAACCTTGCCCACATACATTAAATTAGAAATATCCAATGGCCAAACTTTTGTATTAACATCGTCCTGCATGATGATGGTAGTTGCATCAGGTTTCTTTAAGTCACTTCCCAATTTAGCAAAAATCTTATTGTAAGAAACACCGACCGAAATGGTGACGCCGATTTCATTTCGAATGCGTTCGCGGATTTGATCGGCTAGCGCGAGAGGTGAATCAGCAAATTGCATCCAAGTTTGACTCACATCCAGAAAACTTTCATCAATACTAAATGGCTCAACATAATCAGTGTACTCAAGATAAATTGAATTTATTTCCCTTGAATACTTTTTATATAAATCATGATGTGGTTTCACACAGATTAAATCAGGGCATTTGCGCTTTGCCTCGTTGATAGTTTCAGCAGTCACAACACCTGCGGCTTTTGCCAAATCATTTTTTGCCAATATAATTCCGTGACGATTTTCGGGGTTTCCGGCTACAGCCATCGGAATATTTCGTAAAGAAGGATCGAGCAGTATTTCAACGGATGCGAAATAACCATTGCAATCGCAATGCAAAATGACTGGATTTGTTTGGATCATTGGCATTTTGAAATGGTCCCTTCTTTGCTTAATTTCTTAAGTATAGTAAAATTTTAACATATAAAAAATTTGCATTCGACAAGTAGAGGAGAAACTATGAAAGAATTCGATATGATCAGCTTAGGCGAAGTGTTAATAGACTTTATTCCAACAGGTAAGCCCAATGAATTAAGTATCAATTTTGGCGGGGCAACAGCCAATGTTGCGGTGGCAATCGCTAGAAACGGATTACGCACTGGTTTTTGCGGTATGGTTGGAAATGATGACTTTGGTAAATTAATTGGCGAAACCTTTGCGAGAGAAAATGTCGAATTTTTATGTCCCGAATATACCGACGAAGCGACAACAACATTGGCCTTTGTCAAATTGACAGAAGAAGGTGATCGTAGTTTTACGTTTGCTAGAAAACCCGGGGCAGATATGTTCATGACCAAAGAGCAAATTACGCCAGAACAAATTGCTAAAACGAGAATGCTGAATACAGGTACTTTGTCAATGGTAGGAGGACCTGCGAAAGAAACAACAATCTACGCAATTCAAGAAGCGAATCGCCAAGGCAAAATTGTGACCGTCGATTTGAATTATCGTGATCAACTGTGGGACTATAGACAATCAGTTTGTGAAGATGCTTTGCATGAGATTTTACCATATGTCGATTTGCTCAAAATTTCAGAAGAAGAAGCACCAATGCTAAGAATGAGTATTCCAGAAGCGATGGAAAAATATCAACTCACGGCAGTTGTCGAAACACTAGGCGCGGACGGTTCAAGAGTACATTTAAACGGCAAAGTTATTGAACAATCTGGCATCAAAGCAAAAGTGCAAGATACAACAGGTGCTGGTGACTCATTCTGGGGAGCGTTCCTCGCACATCTACTCCGCACAGGAAAAAATGCAGCCGCAGAATTTACAGAAGATGACTACCGAGAAGCCATCAAAATGGGAGCAGTTTCTGGATACTATTGCGTACAACAAAAAGGCGCAATCGAATCCCTGCCAACGTATGAAGAAATTATTGAAACACGAGAAGAGTTGGGGCTGTAGGAAAAACTGATTGAACTTATCGGAACAATTCACATAGAAAAAAGGAGTCCTCTATGAACAAACAACAACTTGCTGCTTAAATCTGGGAAGCTGCCAATAAAATGAGGTCAAAGATAGAAGCGAATGAGTATAAGGATTATATTCTTGGCTTTATGTTCTATAAATTTTTGTCTGAAAAAGAACTTAAATACTTAAAAGATAATGATTGGACCGATGAAGATATCAAGGATTACTTGAATGAGGACGATGAAGAAATCGTCAAAAATATACAAAAAAATGTCGGCTATTTTATTGAATATAAAAACTTGTTTTCAACATGGATTGATTTGAAGAATGATTTTGATGTGTCAAATGTAAATGATGCATTATCTTCCTTTGATCGCTTGATTGATAAAGGCCACAAAAAAGTGTTTGATGGCATCTTCAAAACTTTGCAAACAGGATTGACTAAACTGGGAGATGATGCTCGTAAACAAACAAAAGCAATTAGTGATTTAATCTATTTAATCCAAGATATTCCGATGGACGGTAAGCAAGATTATGATGTTTTAGGCTTTATTTATGAAGATTTGATTTCTAATTTTGCATCAAATGCGGGAAAAAAGGCAGGCGAATTCTATACACCTCACGAGGTTTCCTTATTAATGTCAGAAATTGTTGCC
>CAYFSZ010000066.1:0-6345 GCA_964346085.1 uncultured Mageeibacillus sp.
CCAATTTTTTTTGCTAAATCCAATGCTTGTTTTAAATTTTTCACCGCACCATCGCTACCCGGTACAGTTGGGACATTTGCTTCTTTTGCCACTTGTTTCGCATGAATTTTGTCACCCATTTTACGCATCACATCGCCCGAAGGTCCGATGAATGCGATACCATTTTTTTCAACTTGATCCGCAAATTCGCTCGATTCGGATAAAAATCCAAATCCTGGATGAATGGCATCAGCGCCTGTACCTATTGCGGCTTGAATAATATTCGGAATATTTAAATAACTATTCTGAACTGATGGTGGTCCGATACAAATCGCCTCATCAGCGAGTTTGACATAAAGTTGTTCTTTATCAATGGTTGAATAGACAGCAACTGATGAAATACCAAGCTCTTTACAGGCACGAATAATACGGACGGCTATTTCCCCGCGATTAGCAATTAAAATTTTATTAAACATGGTCGCCTCCTATTTTTCGAATTTCATAAAGCACTTGATCATATTCAATGAAATCATCTTCATGCGAATCTGAGCGAACGACCACCCCTGTTACTGGCGAAATGACTTCATATTGATATTCATTGGCGCGAATATAACAGAGTAATTCCCCTTTTTTGACATGAAGACCCACGTAGACATTTTCACCTTCGCCATCCGCTTGTTGAGCAGTTGGTGTTTTGACATGAAAAAAACCAACGGCTGGAGAACAAACTTTGATGAGATTAGGATCTTCTTCGATTTGTTCATCAGCTTTTGTAGCAACCGTTTTTTCGTCTTCTCCAAGTTTGTTGGATGAGTCTTGCTTTTGATCTGAGTAAACAAATGTACTTTCTTCCTCAGAATGATTATCGTCCTGTTCTAAACGAAGTCGGAATGTTCCTTTTTCAATCAACATCGACTCCACATCTGCGTTTTTAAATTTATCGATTAATTGATAGATATCTTCAAACATGAGCACTCCTATTCTTCAATCTTTATTAGCAAAGTGCCTGCATCTACGCGTTGCTCATTTTCAAATAAAATCGAATGAATTTTACCTGCACATGGCGCTTTAACTTCATTCATTAACTTCATAACTTCAATGATAAGTAAGGTTTGTCCAGCTTCGACGATATCACCAACTTGAACAAAAGGTGGTTCTTTTTCCCCTGGCGCCACATAACATACGCCACTGATTGGCGCTTCAACAGCAACTGTTTCTACTTCTGGTTCTGAAACTTCTTGAATTACTGGTTCTTTCGTAGAAGGAATGTTCCCAACATTCTTTGGCGTATTTTTATTCTTTTTTAATTCAATATGGAAATCATCGATGTCCAATTGTAATTCACCGACACCCGATTTCGAAAAATAGTCGAGTAATTTACCAATATCATCTATATCAAAATCTTTTCTCATCGTTTCCTCCTCAATACTCATGAAAGAGTTTATACAATCGTTTCTTTCTTGTTGCCATGCCCGGTAAAGCTTGACAGCTTCTTCTGCAGACACTTTCTCAAACTTAATTTTTGTCCCAGGTATCGCTTGTGCTAGTCGAGGTAAATCCGGTGTTATAGCCGTTGCAATCTTTGTATATCCACCAGTTGTTTGATGGTCAGCCATCATGATGGTTGGCTGGCCATTACCTGGGATTTGAATACTACCAAACAATATCCCATCCGAAATAATATCGGCACGGGTAAGATGCTTGATTGGTTCACCTTCTAAGCGATAACCCATTCTATCTGATTGATCAGTTACAGTATATTCTGATTGGAATAGTTTTTCTATTTCTGTGGCTTCGAAAGCCTCCGCTTGTGGTCCTACTACACAGCGTACAATAATTGTATCTTTTATAGCTACAGCTGGGATTTCAGGTAACTTGTATGCTTGTCTCTTTATCCCTGTTTTGACATGGAGCTCATCCCCATCTTGCAGAGGCCTCCCTTGAAAGCCTCCCATTTTTCCACGTGTATATGTGGAAAAAGAACCGAGCACTTTTGGAATATCAACAACTCCTTGAATGGACAAATAAGTTCTTGCTCCATCAATTGCTAAATCAAAAGTCAGCTCATCTCCCTTATGTAGAAAAAGTGCCTCATATCGATTGACTTTTCTCCCATTCACTTTGGCTTGCATATCCGCACCGGTAATAGCAGCAATTGTGTCATTTTGGAATACGAATTGTCCTCCAAGATAATTCATTTCAATAGCCCATTGATTATCTTTATTTCCAACAAGCTCATTTGCAAGCAAGAATGAATCTTGGTCCATCGCACCGCCAACAGCTACTCCAAACTGCTGATACCCATAGCGTCCTTCATCCTGAATTGTAGAAAGTAGTCCCGCTTTTTTGACCTTGATAGCAATGCTATTTAGCTTTTCTGTAGGCTCTGAAGATTGATTTTCTACTGATTCTTGTAAAACTGATTTTTGTTCTTCATTGCTTTTTTCTTCCTGCTGTTCACCAGATTCGATGATTTCAATGGAATAAGTACCATCTTCGATGGCCTGTTCGATTTCTAGATATTCTTCTTTGGAAACAGGTTTGAAACGAACATAATCTCCTGCACGCATAAGCACGGGAGGTTCTGTATCTGGTGTATATAAATGAAGAGGGGTTCTCCCGATTAATTGCCAACCACCCGGGCTGTCGATCGGATAAATTCCAGTTTGTTGATCGGCAATACCGACTGAGCCAGCTGGTATCTTGATACGAGGTTGTGCAAGTCTCGGTGTTGCAATCGTTGTATCTAATCCCCCGAGATATGTAAATCCAGGTGTAAATCCAAGCATATAGACTAGATAATCTACAGCACTATGTCTTTGAATCACTTCGTCAATACTGATGCCAGCATGCTCTGCAACAAAAGCAATGTCAGGACCGAATTCCTCTTCATAGCATGTTGGAATCAAGATTGTTCTTTTAGATTCTGATTTCAATTCTCCTTGTTCAGGAAGCACATCTTGTAATTTTTCTTGTAGCTCTGCAAAATCCGTTTTCAATGGATCATAAAGCATAAGAACAGAACGATACGTGGGCAAAAGCTCACGTATGTTCCATTCTTTATAAAGTTCATCTTTTTCAAGATGATTCATAAATTGCCTAATTTGTTGACTGATTTCAGGTGAAATCACTTGTCCAAATTCTACAACTAGGGCTTGATCCCCAGCTGGTATAAATTGAATATTGTTTTTCATTATTCAGCCTTTCAATTATCCGAACAATTTCGCAATATTGGTTCCAAATGAACGTATTCCTACATACGCAGTAATAAGAACAACAACAATTCCAAGAATGAGTAATACTTTTGGATGTTTGTATTCTCCAACAATGTCTTTTTTCATGGATGCGACAAGCATTGCGCCTAATGTAAATGGTAAAATCAAGCCATTAACAGCACCTGCCACAACAAGTAAAGTTGCAGGTTGTCCAACAAGAACCATTACGGCACCAGAAATGACAATAAATGCAATGGTGACAATATTTCTATGTTCTTTGACAAACGGAATACCTGTCATAAAAGATACAGATGTATAAGCACAACCAACAACTGATGAGATTGCGGCCGCAAACAATACCACACCAAAGAATTTATATCCTAATTCGCCTGCGCCTTGACGGAAAGCATCGGCTGCAGGATTTGTTGCATCTAAGGCATTCCCGTTAGAAACAACACCTAGCACAGCAAGGAAAAGTAAAATACGAACAATAGTTGATGCTGTCATCCCCACTTTTGCAGAAGCATTATAGGAAGGAAGGAATTCTGATCCGTTCTTACCAGTATCTAATAAACGATGCGCACCCGAGAATGTAATATAACCACCAACAGTACCACCAACTAAAGTCAAAATCGCATTAATAACTCCATCATCAATACCACCGTCTGGAAGAATTGTATTCTTTAAAGCACTGCCAATTGGAGGTTTAGTGACAACCATAACATAAGCAATTAACACAATCATGATTGCACCTAATACGGTTGTCAATTTGTCCATGATTGAACCAGCGTTTTTATTCACAAAAATAAAAATTGCGAGGACTGCAGAAATAATGACACCGACAATATTATTTGTACCAAATAATACATTTAAGCCGAGTGCTGCACCACCAATATTTGCGATATTAAAGACTAAGCCGCCAATAATGACAAGAACGGAAATCAAGATGCCAAATCCTGGTAAAACTTTATTCGCGACATCTTGTCCTCTCATGCCCGATACAGCAATAACACGCCAGATATTTAATTGGGCAATTAAAGCCAAAATGACTGACACGAAAACAACGAAACCAAATCGAGGTCCAAGGCTCTCTGTGAATGTTGCTGTTTGTGTCAAAAATCCTGGTCCAATCGCTGATGTTGCCATCAAAAATCCTGCACCGATAAGCGTTGAACGATTAATACCACCACTTGTTTTATTATCTTTTTTCATAGTATCTCCTTCTATTCTTTCGTTTTCCAGTCTGAAAAACGTTTAATTTCAATTCCTTCTTTTTCAAGTCTTTCTCTAATTTCTTTCACGAAAGCAACGGCTTCTGGATTATCCCCATGTACACAAATACTATCTGCGACCATTGGAATCGTTGTTCCATGAATTGTCTCTACAGTTCCTTCGAGCACCATTTGTACGACACGATCAACCGCAACTTTATGATCCGTAATCACGGCTCCAGGAAGCCTACGATTGACTAGGCTACCATCTTCTTCATAAGCTCGATCGGCAAAAACCTCATTGGCAACATTTGCTCCCATATCCATTGCCACTTTTGCAAATTGGCTACCGCTTAAGCATAAAAGATATAAGTCTGGATCAAATGCCATGACCGCTTCCACAACTGCTTTCGCTAATGATTCATTTGCGGAAACATCATTGTAAAAGGCACCATGTAATTTCACATGCTGTACTTTTTCTCCATTTACTTTTGCAAAAGCAGAAAAAGCACCTAATTGATAAAGGATATAATCTTTCGCCTCTTGTTGCGAGATATCCATTTTTCTTCTACCAAATCCCTGCAAATCTGGATATCCGGGATGTGCACCAATTGCGACACCGCTTTGCTTCGCAAGTCTAATGGTCTCATTCATGACACTTGGATCACCAGCATGATAACCACAAGCGATATTCGCACTAGATACCATTTGTAAAACTTCTTTGTCCATACCAATTGTATAGGCACCAAAGCTTTCGCCTAAATCCGAATTGAGATCTACTACCTTAGCCATCGTTTTCTCCTTTTCTTAAAATATTATGAAAATCTCGAATTTAAACTGTAAAAAAATTCAATTATTTGAAATATTATACAATACAATAAAATCATTCTGCAAACGATACTCTTAAAATCAAAAATATTAACTTACTAGAGGTATAAATTTTAGTTATAGTTGGCAAGTTGCTAATTTTTTCTAACTACTCCTCAACTGGAGCTTGTCCAACATGTGCATGCCATTGACAATCAATTATTTCCATATTGGTAAATGTCGCTTTGAACGATGAGTTTTCAGGACTACAAGCATAAACTCCAAATTGAATATCATCCGTTGCTTTATGCATATGACAGATTCTCATCTGCTTAAACTTCATTCCATCTTCAGAACATTCAATGCAGAAATCGTTCTCACGTCGACTGAATCTATACCACATCGATTTAATGTTTGCATTGATTTCTGTCGTAGCCCAATCTGAATATCCATTGTTTGTTACAACACTACCTAGATGTTGATACGTTTCATTTTCATACTCAATTGAACCCTTCAGCCAATTTTCACTATCTAAATACATAACAATTCCGCATTGATCAAAACGTGCTTTACTTTCAAATTCTGTTTTCACGATAAAGGAGAAATATTTTTCTGATGATGTAATTTGTAGAACTGGTGCATTATCATTTCTAAAGTGATAATAGGTGCGTTGCCAGAGATCTGTATGTGGCTCTGTCACGATTTCAATTTTCTCATCTGAAATAAAGAATGACTTCGGTTCTCTTGTCCATTGCCAATCAGTCTTTTTGATTTTCATAAGTTTTCTCCTCGTATAATCATTTTAATAAATCAAGCAATTCCGGAAGCTTAATGTCGGTTTCAAGGTACAACTTAATGTCTTTACCATTGATTTTTTTCAGATGCTTTTTCGATGACCTACAGATAAAGCCAGTATAATTAGTTTCTCATCTTCTATCGAACAAATCAGGCGATAGTCACCTATTCGATATCGCCATTGCCCACTTCTATTCGCGGTTAGACCTTTACCATAAAAACTGGGATTATCAGTCAACACAAGATTTTTATCGATCCATGCTCGAATGATTTTTTGCGTATATTTATCTAGTTTTCTGAATTCTCTTTTAAAACGATCTGTAACTTCAACCTGATAT
>CAYFSZ010000066.1:6445-8116 GCA_964346085.1 uncultured Mageeibacillus sp.
ATGTTATACTGATAAAAATAGAAAAGGAGAATAATTTATGTTTGATTACAAAGGTAGAGTCGTAATGGTAACGGGTGCTTCGTCTGGATTAGGTATGCAAATGGCAAAGGCATTCGCAAAACAAGGAGCTGATTTAGTATTAGCAGCTCGTCGCGTTGATCGTCTAGAAAAACTTGCAGAAGAATTAAAGGAATGTGGTGTAAAAGCCCTTCCAGTTGAATGTGATGTAGTCAATACAGATAGCATCAATGCAGCTGTAGAAAAAGCTATTTCTGAGTTTGGGAAAATTGATGTTCTCGTCAATAATGCAGGTAGCTCAAAAGCTGGGGCTGTTAATGAAATGAGTGATGATGATTGGAATTTCACCATCGATATTGATTTAACTTCTGTCTTTAAAGTAACCAGAGCTGTTTCGAATCATATGATTGAAAAAGGTTATGGCCGTATTATCAATATCGCTTCCATGTATGGATTATTAGGAACCAATCAACAAGCAGGTCCTTATCATGCAGCAAAAGCTGGTGTCATTAATTTCTCACGTGCTGCAGCAGCAGAACTTGCCCCTCATGGTATTACTGTTAATACGATTTGTCCTGGTTTTTTCGATACTGAATTGACAAATGATACATTAGAAACCGATGCGTTTAAAGGTTATATGGAAATGACCGTGCCAATGAAACGTCCTGGTGATACTGGTGAACTGAATGCTGGTGCTTTATTCTTAGGATCAGAAGAAGCTTCTTATGTCACAGGTGTTGCCCTACCAATCGACGGTGGTTGGAGCTGCATTAAGTAATAAATAAAAACGAAAAAATTTAACCCCATTAGGTACACACAAAAATGAAAATTTGTAACAACCTTGTGGGGTTTTTATTGTTTTAATATTAGAGCTATCTACTCTTTTACCTTTTACATTATATCTATAAACTCTTTTTAACATAAATGAATCTTCTAAATAGCCGATAAACTTATCGATCGTGTTGGCAGAAATTTTGGTCTTTTTTACAGATGAAAAAGTAGATGCTATTTTTGTTGGATTTGTAAGAGTTGAAACACCTGATGCTAAAATATTAAATAAATCTTCTAATTCAGCGGTCAATCGTATATCATACCTATTCACTATATCACGTAAATATACATTTTCTATTTGCCCCATAAGATAATTCATCTTATCCTCATCGTTTTTCATTTTGGTCACAGCTGGCAGACCTCCGTACACCTGATATTGAGCGAATGCATCTTCTTTGTCACCATCATATGTCCCAAGAAATTCAGAAAAAACTAGCGGCATCACATGAATTTCATATCCTCTACCTGCAAATTCAGTGATAACATCTTTAGATAAGAATTTAGAATTACTTCCATAACGGAAATTATTGTAAATACTTTATAAAAGAAGACTCATAAAACTCAAACCTAATTAATAATACTTCCATCTCGGATTTTTTCTTAATTTTTTAATAGTTGATAAATATGCTTTTCCTAAGAGATCATATCGATCTGCTCGACAGAATTAAAAGTCATATGCTAAATGAGAAATATATTCGCCAAAGCGTATTCTAAGATTCCTATTTCCCAAAATCAAATTTATTTAAATTTTTGGAAATAGGCGGATTCGGATTTAATTTGTACTTGTCATCAATACTAGCGTCTCGACATGTTTTGAGATGA
>CAYFSZ010000067.1:0-8061 GCA_964346085.1 uncultured Mageeibacillus sp.
GGGAAGGGGAATCTGTTGATTCACTTTTGAATGCAGAAACTTGGCCGAATCAGATACTAGTGATAGCAGATAGTGTATTACTTCAGCCAACTCAATTTTTAACCGATACAATTCCAAATATAAGAATCAACGCAGAAGGTTTTAGAACATACCCACAAGGTGTCGATACGCTAAGACAGGAATTAGAAGCAAATCCAGATATTGATGTTTGTGTCATCGCCTTAGGAACAAACCATGCTCACTTCGAAGAACAATTGGTTGTTGATATGATGAATGACATTAGAAGTGGACAAAGAGTCATTTGGGTAACTCCTTTCAATCGAGATAATCCAGAAGTGAATATTTCGGATACAATCAGAAAATTAGCATCTAATTACCCATATCTGTCAGTTATGGATTGGGACAAATTCTCAAGTGCACATGTCGATCTATTTGATGGAACTGATGGAATCCATTTTGGTTGGATTGATGAAGCTAACAATGCTTACCGTAATTTATTGATTGAATCTATTAATGAAGTAATGGAAAAAACTGCAAAATAGATTAATTTAATGTTATCCGATTAATAAAATTCAAAAGCTACCATTTGACATATACAGATAGAATCAGGAAAAGTAAACATTTATAATTGACAAGATATTACTTAATCGATAGGATTATCTTTATGCATTAATTTCAGCTGATGTACGAATGTTTTAGCTGTGATTATATTTAATATTTTAGAAAATTTGTGTTTCGCAAAATCATTTGTGAAACTTTTATTACAAATGAGACGTAATTTATTTTTGACTATATACCAAATAGTGGTTTTACTTATGATGCTAATTAGCATCTTTTTTCTAATTTTACCCGAAAAGGACGTTCGAGTTGAAAATTATCCATTTCAAAATGAAATGACTTATTCAGGTATGCTTCAACAACAGAAGTTCTCTGGAGAAGGAACTCTTGAATACCAAAATAATGGAACTTATCAAGGTACTTTTTATGATGGGCGCATGATTGGAGAGGGTAAATTTTCTACGATTAATTGGACATATGAGGCTTCATTCCTCCCAGGAGAACCGAATCGTAATATTGTCATCAAGAATGAGAAAGGTGAATTGTGGTCGATGATAGATGGCAAATGGATGAGAATTAAAGATGAACAAGAAAATTCTGAAAATACGATTGGACAAACAATTCAGATTGGTGATATGAGTAATCAGGATCAATCGAACGACATTAACCATACTATTAAATTAGAACAGGACAGCACAGACTAAGATGACAAAAATAAGTAATGCAATAAACCATCATAAAAGAATCAAAGGTCTAAATATTATCCGTACTTTTGCAATGGTTTTGATTTTGATTTATCATTTTGCTCCACAGTTATTGTCAGGTGGATTCTTAGCGGTTAATGTATTCTTTGTGTTTAGTGGATTTTTAGTACATAAATCCTTAATAGGAAAGCTAGAAGCTACTAATGAACTCGATTTGAAAGCGTATTATAATAAACGATTCATCAAATTGATACCAGCATATTTTGTTATGTTATTGATCAGTTTAGCATTACTTTTTATCGTCAATGTAGATTATCGAGTTGATATTTTAAAACAAGTCGCAGCAGCTTTTTCATTCCAAACAAATTGGTATGAAATTTTGACAGGTGGCTCATATGAAGCTCAATTCATCAAGCATATCTTCGTTCATACTTGGTTTATTTCAGTGCAAATGCATTTTTATATAATTTGGCCATTAGTACTGCAATTGCTTTGGACTTCACAATATAGAAAAAATAGTCTACAAAAGATGAATCTTGTTAAGGCTACTGTACTGATTTTGATGGTGTTAAGTTATGGATTATTGATAGTTGGAAGTCTAACAAAAGTACTTGATACGTCATTTTTATACTTTAGCGACTTTACACGCTTTTCGTCATTCTTATTGGGGGCGTATTTTGTACATATAGAGAAATCAATCAAGGATATTAAAGTTCCTTCTGGATTCATTATTCCTGTTTTCATGCTTATCATGCTTGGGTTCAGTGTCATCACAAAATATGAGTCAACGACTACCTTCAGCGTGATTATGCCACTGGTTGATTTGCTAAGCATTTCAGTATTATTTGCTTGTCAACATCCAAAAAGAAAAATATGGGAGGGGAAATTATTTCGATATTTAACACAAGCAAATTATGGAATTTACTTGTTCCATTGGCCACTTTTTGTCATCTTCAGTGCTTTGTTCCCAAAGTACGGTTGGGTTTACGCGATAATTGGAACGACAGGGCTGGTCATCGGCAATCTTTTCGTTTGGGAGCCCATGTTCCAAGCTGAAAATAAAAAAATAGAGAAGAACAGATTCAACAGAATTATAAGTATGTCATCGGTCTTATTTCTTATTGTGTTATTAACATCTTTCTTGAATCATACAGATCCGAAAATTCTTTCTCTTGAAAAATCTCTATGGGAAAGTTCTGTTCAGCAAGATTTTAACAAAATTATGGAAGACAAGAAAATTTTGGATGAGTTCCTTGAAAGGGAAGAGAAAAAACGTCAGGCAAAGCTTTTGGAAGAGCAAAAAGAAACAGATCGAAAAGCAGAAGAGGAATATAATCGCTTAATTCAAGAAATGGAAGAGAAAGAAGCAGAGAAAAAAGATGCAGAGTGGCCGAATCAAATTTTGTTGATAGGTGATAGTGTGTTAATTACACCAGCTGAGAATTTGCAAAAAAACATTCCAAATTTGCGTGTTAATGCAGAAGGGTTTCGAAGATTGGATCAGGGAGTAGGAATATTAAAAAGCGAGCTCGATGCGAATTCACAAATTGATGCTGTTGTGATTGCACTAGGAACGAATTCAATCCAAGAGCCTACTGACGATCTAGTTAGTATGATGGATTTAATCAAAACAGGTCAAAGAGTCATTTGGGTAACGCCGTATAATTCTGCTTTCCCAGAGAGTAAAGTTGCTCGAATCATGAGAGAATTGTCCGCGAATTATCCATTTGTCACGGTTATGGATTGGGAAACTTTTGCGAGAGAGCATCCTGATCTTTATTCGGATACTGATGGTGTCCATTTTGGATCCAAAGAAATCACAAATAATGCCTATGCTAACCTGTTAACGAATGCAATACATGAAGCAATGCAAAAAGCAGCAAAATGATTTTTGGGAAGCGGGAATTATTATTCTGAAATTCAAATTTTTACGATTGAAAACTATAAAAATTTCTCTAACTCTGTTATAAATAATACATAACAATTTATTAGTTTGTTGAAAAAACATAGAAAGAGAATCGTATGAAGTTAAAGTCTTATTTAATGAGACAAAAAATGATGACAAAGGTATTGATTTCGATCTTCCCAATTGCATTACTTTCCATCTTCATGTATGGTTGGCGCGTTCTCGTGTTGTTTGCAATCGTCTCAATTTTTGGCTGCTTAACAGAGTATTTTATTAATCGTATGATACAAGGTGAAAAAGCGAAAGTAACAGAATCAGTATTTGTTACTTGTGCTTTATTTACGTTATCATTACCTGCGACCATTCCATTTTGGGTTGCCATTGTTGGAATCATTTTTGGAGTCCTCTTTGGCAAAATGATATTTGGAGGTTTTAGTCGCAATATTTTCAATCCAGCATTAGTTGGTCGAGCCTTTATATACATTGGTTTCCCGACCTACATGACGATGCAATGGGCTCAACCTGAGGTTTCATTCCCTGGCGGATTTGCAAAGTTTGCTCCTGCCGCAGATGCAATAAGTTCATCAACACCGATGATTGATATAGCAAGTGGTGAGGCAGCTCCATCTTTAGGGACAATGTTTTCTGGTTTTCATGCAGGCTCCATGGGAGAAACATCAATTTTATTGATTCTAGTGGGAGCCATTTATTTAGTTGCAACAAAGACAGCATCATGGAAAATTATGGTTTCGACAATTGTTAGTGCTGCTGCAACTACAGGAATATTCTCATTATTTACAGATAACGCAATGCCGATTGCACCTGCGATGTTAACAGGAGGTTTATTCTTTGCCGCTATCTTTATGGCAACAGATCCTGTAACTGCGCCAAAAACAGATCTAGCAAGAGTTATTATTGGGGCATTAATTGGTTTCTGTACAGTCGTTATTCGTACATTTGGTTTGTTCACTGAAGGCGCGATGTTTGCAGTTTTGATTGCGAATGCATTTACTCCATTAGTAGAACGTGAAATTCGAGAGATTAAAGCGAATAAAAAAGCGAAAGCAGAGGAGGCAAAAGCATGAAGCAAGGGTATCGTTATACTATTATCTTTACACTTATTGTCAGCTTAGTGTTTACCTTAGTTTTAGCAGTCGCCAATACTTTACTGAAACCGAGAATCGATGCTAATGCTGAACTTGCAGAACAAAGAGCGATCATGGATAGTCTTGGCATGGACAAAGAAGGGGAGGCTGCACAAATTCAGCAACGTTTTAACGAATCTGTTGAAATGGGTGAAGCAAAGTCATTCCACTATTATCGTCAAGTAAATAGCAGTGGTGAGACGGAAGGCTATGCGATTCCATTTGTTGGTTCTGGTTTATGGGGAAGCATCCATGGATATTTAGGGGTAACACCTGGACTTGATCAAATGAAAGGTATCGTCTTTACATCTCAAAATGAAACACCAGGTTTAGGTGGACGTATTGAAGAAGATTGGTTCCGTGAACAATTTAGAGGTGTTGAAATTCCAGCAGATGCATTGATGGAATATGGAGCACAAACTTCTGGTCAAAATGTGGATGCAATTTCAGGTGCAACCCAAACTTCTAATGCAGTAATACGAATAATTAATCAAGTCATTGCTGACCAATTACCTGAAATGGAAGGAGTAAAATAGATGGCTGTTGAAAAAACTTCAAGTATTATTAAACGCAGTTTATTTAACGAGAATCAAGTTTTAGTTCAGATTCTCGGGATTTGTTCTTCTTTGGCAGTCACGAACTCCATGAAGAATTCGATGGTTATGGGGCTTGGTGTTACGTTTGCTACTGCACTTTCCTCATTGACATTATCAGCAATGAGGAAATTCATCCCGAATCGTGTGCGTATGATTGTACAAACGCTGGTTATTGCTGCTTATGTTATTTTAGTTGACATTATTCTTAAAGCATATTTGCCAGATGTATCTAAACAATTAGGACCATATGTAGGCTTGATTATTACAAACTGTATCGTCATGGGTAGAGCCGAAGCATATTCGGCAAAAAATCCTCCAATTCCATCATTTATGGATGGTATGTTTGCGGGATTAGGTTATACGATGGTGTTGCTCATGGTTGCTTTCATTAGAGAAATCCTTGGTTTCGGAACAATTTTCGGTATTCAAGTGATGCCTGCTTCATTCGAAACATGGACAATCATGATTATGCCACCGTCAGCATTCTTCATCATTGGTGTATTGATTTGGATCTTTACAGCTAGATCCTTGAAAAAGGTAGAAAAGGAGAAAAAATAATGGTCTATTCAACAATCAGTCCTTGGGTCATATTCTTCGCTTCTATTATTACAAGTAATATGATTTTTTCTAACTTCCTTGGAATGTGCTCTTTTATCAGTGTATCCTCGGAATTTAAAACTGCCTCAGGTTTAGGGAAAGCGGTTACAGTTGTACTTGTTTTAACCAACACAATCAACTGGTTAATTCATCGCTTTGTTATTTATCCTTTAGGCATTGATTATATGTCAAATATTGTTTTCATCATGGTTATCGCTGCAACAGTGCAAATTCTAGAATTATTCTTGGATCGTTATGCACCAGATTTACACGCGAATCTAGGGATTTTCTTGCCGTTGATAACAGTTAACTGTGCAATCTTAGGTTCTACCTTATTCATGGTTATCAGATCCTATAATTTCTTACAATCTATTTTGTTTGGAGTTGGTTCAGGATTAGGATGGTGGTTAGCGATTTGTATGTTGGCTGCAATTAGAGAGAAATTGGCCAAAGTAAAATTGCCTCTCGGTTTGAGTGGTCCGGCTCTTACTTTCTTGATTACCGGAATCATGGCAATGGCCTTTGTTGGATTCTCAGGAATCTTTACTGTTCAATAGGGGGATAAATTATGTTACAAGATATTTTATTAGCGAGTGGTAGCGTAGTTTTAATTTCTGTCCTATTAGCAGCTATTATTTCGGTTGCAGAACATTATTTAAATAACTATGGTGTCTGCCAATTAGATATCAATGATGGAGATAAAGTGTTAGAGGTTAATGGGGGATCTTCCTTGTTACAAACTTTAGCTCAAGAAAAAGTTTTTATACCATCAGCTTGCGGCGGAAAAGCAACATGTGGATTATGTAAACTACGCGTTCTCGAGGGAGCAGGTCCTGTACTTCCTACAGAAGAACCATATTTATCTGATGCTGAAAGAGCGAATAATACAAGGCTTGCTTGCCAAATCAAAGTCAAGAATGCGATGAAATTGTATGTTCCTGAGGAATTATTCAATATTCAAGCTTTTGAATGTGATGTGGAACGTTTGACAGATATGACTTACGATATGCGTGAAGTTCGTCTTCGTCTACCTGCTGACCAACAAATTAAATTCAAAGCAGGGCAATTCATGCAATTTTATACAAAACCATACGACAACATTAAAGAAGGTGTTATTAGAGCGTACTCAATTTCATCTTCACCAAATGAACCATCTCATTTGGAATTTATGATTCGTCGTATTCCAGATGGTATTGCTTCAAACTTTGTCCATAAAGCACTTAATGAGGGTGACAAGATTCAAGTAACAGGGCCGTTTGGTGATTTCTATTTGCGTGGTGGAGAAGGTGTTCATGAATTAATAATGATTTGTGGGGCATCTGGTTTAGCTCCAATCGCTTCATTATTGCGCTATATCATGGAAGAAAAACTGGATTACAAGATTAGAGTATATTTTTCAGTTTCTACGGTAAAAGATATTTTCTATTTTGATACGATTGAAAAATGGTGTGAAGAATTCCCAAATATCACATTTATTCCATCAGTTACCAGAACTTCAGAAGGCGATGGGTGGACAGGTGAGACAAGATTGATACCTGATTTACTCAGAGCTGACTTGGATAGCGGAGAAGGTAGAGAAGCGTATATGTGTGGAGGACCTGGCTTGCTTAATGCATCAGTTAAGGCATTGATGGAAGTTGGTTTCAGAAGAGATCAAATTTTCTTCGATGAATTCTAATGGAGGTTTATGATGAAAGAAAATCCAAAAGAAATGACTATTCGTGAAGATATGGAAGAAGGTGTTTTAAGCCAAGAAGGATTCCTTGGTGATGATACCAGAAGTATAAACGAAATTATTAGAGAAGACCAAGATGTCTTGGAAACAAAAGGTATTTCACAAAAAGACTTAGCAATTGCAATGCGTCGTTTGATGATTGCCGGGCAAGATGGTTTGGGTGATCCGATTGAGTTCGAAGGTTATGAAGTAAAAGTTGATGAGTGGCGGGGAAAAATCGCTTGTCCATTCAAAGATAATCACAAAACAGCAAAAAAGATTATCAATGTTAAACGATTATCCGACGGGAAAGATATGTGCTGGTCTGCCTTGAGCGTTCATTTAATTGATCATCATTGTTTCTTTCAAGGACGTGGGGCAACATATCGCCTTGAACCAATTGAGTTGATTGATTTATTGTCCGATTTACTTTGATTAGAGCATAGCCCAAATACCAAAACACTTCATCACTTGATGAAGTGTTTTTTTGTTCAAGCAAAAATGAAATGTTATAATCAGAGTTAACAAAAAGGAGGCATCATCATGCTAAAAAAATATACAATAGATGGAACAAAAAAGTTAAACATCAAAAAACTTCCGACTAACGCAAAAAAAGAAAAACTTAATCGTGAAGAGATTGAAGTGAAGTATGAAGAGAATACTAAAAAGATGGCCACTTTGCAGGATAAATTATATGCTGCTGGAAAAGAAGGTATCGTTGTTATTTTTCAAGCCTTAGATGCAGCGGGTAAAGATTCATCCATTAAGAAAGTGATGACTACTATGAATCCACAAGGTGTTCATGTTCATAGTTTTGGTGTCCCTAGTGAAGAAGAATTGA
>CAYFSZ010000068.1:0-8044 GCA_964346085.1 uncultured Mageeibacillus sp.
TGTTTGCAATCTTATTTCTTATACTCAAGTATTTTGAAGGAAAAAAACAAAAGATCGGTTCTCCGATTGATATACCATTGATATCTGCAATTATTGAACGGACGGACTCGGCAACGACAGCGGGACTAGCCTTGTTGAAAGATAAAGAAATTTATTACTATTATCAAGACTTGAAAAAAGTGGCTATCAATTTGAAGTGTTGAAGCCACCTTATTCATCAGAATTTTTATCTCGATTAAAAACAATATCTGATGGCTGGCTTGATGGGCGAAAAGAAAAAGGATTCTCCTTAGGATTTTTTGACTTTGACTATCTTCAGGATTGTGATATCGCTATCGTTCGAGATCAAGAACAAAATATTATTGCTTTTTCTAATATTATGCCTGAAAGTAAAAATACGTGGGCAACGATTGACTTAATGCGTTTTGATCATGAAAAAGCCCAAAATGGTACGATGGATTATTTGTTTATTAAATTACTTGAATATACCAAAATGATGGGCAAAGAATACTTTGATTTGGGAATGGCTCCTTTGGCAAATGTTGGAGTTAATTCAAACTCATTTGTCCAAGAAAAGTTAGCATTCCTCGTATATAAATTTGGACATCATTTTTATTCGTTTGAGGGACTCAAGCATTATAAAGATAAGTTCGTCACTGAATGGATTCCAATGTATACTTCTTATTCCAAAAATTCCTGGCTTATATATACCATGATTGCATTACTATTTGTAGAACAGTTAGCGATAAAAAGACGAAAATAAAGAATCCTGTCACGTGTACAGGATTCTTCTACAATAAGTTTATCGTTTCGTGTTTTGTTGCTTTTATAACATGTTTTTCTTATACATGAATCTTGCAACGGCAACAGTGATTAATACACTCACTGGAATCAGGACGCTGACTGCACCCGACAATGATGGTTGAATCAAGAATAGCATCAACATTAAAACCATTGGAGCAATTGCGATTTTTGTGTTTTTGGCTAAAAAGACAACTGCAAGTCCACCAAACAATGCAGGAAGAATATTGGCAAAAGCTGGCTGTAAAGTTGGTGATTCAAGATATGGAGTCAGTTGATTCAAAAGTAACATGCCGATGACCAGAATCAATGTGGTCACAATTGAGCTAATGGCAATCGCTATTGTTGAAATGACTTCACCTTCCTCACTGTTTGATTCAACCTTGGCAATTTGCATGGCTCGAATCGCTGCCGGAACTTTCATTGCCGTTAAGTTGCCTGTTACAAATCCGAGATAGGCTCCTCCAGAACCGAGCATGGGTCCAAAGGTCAAGGCTTCAATGATGCCGACTGTCCAATAAACTGGGGCGACCGCAAGTAATCCTTGCAATACAACTTGTAAATCAGGCTTGATTCCAAAATATAGCCCAGTCAAAATTGGGTAGGAGATAAAAAAGACAATTGCGAGGATTAGTGAAATTCGTCCCCAAACATGAATACGTTCTTGATAAGAATTTTGTTTTAGCTGATTCATTTTATCCTCCTAAGAAATCCAATTTGTGAGTGGAATTGCAAAAGCCATTGCCCCTAACATGCTGAAAGGCATCGCATAATTTTCAAGCCATTTCCAATCGAATTTTTTGATTAATAGGCCACATATAAGCATTAAGACGGATGAAAAAAGCATGACAAAAACTGGAATCCAACCTGCTAATCCAGTTCGGATATCAGCGAAGACCATACCGAGGAAAGTGGCAATCATTCCAATGAATAAAGAATCCATCAAAATCGTGCTCCATTTGGAATCTTTTTTCTTCATATTCTGAAGATTTTTTTCCATTTTCTTTTGGAAGAATAGAATAATAAAAATGCCTGCAAGTATTCCCAAAGTCATGACCCAAGAAATCGCTAGATAAATTTCACCCTGTGCAATTGGTTGATCAAGAGGTACGTTCAGAATTTTTGCAACAGCTGCAGCTGCAGGTAATTCATAGGTCAATGCACCTAAAACAGAAAGTCTTAGCCATGGCAAAGGCAAGCCTAAAAATCTGGATAAACTAATCAGTCCGAGCAAAATACTAACAGCAGGCGCAATGGTGAATAGAGCAGAACCAATGGAGATGTTTTTTAAGACTTTAGTTTCGATCCCGAGTTCTTTGGCTCTTTTCCATGCTTTGATGAGAAAAAAGATTGATTGCCCGAGTACATACAGGATGACGATTCCTGCAAAAAGAAAAAGTATCGGGTGATTTAATTGAAAATTCATACAACCTCCTTAAAAAAGAATGATTATTATTTTATGTTTTCGATAACGTAGCGATAAAAACGAATCATATTCTCGAAATTCTGATGTGAGATATATTCATTTGTTGCATGCATTGTGCCGAGTTCCTCTGCTGTCAAACGGCAGGGTAAAAAGCGAAACGTTTGTTTTGCCACTTCATGATAATAGCGACTATCTGTACCGCCAACCATCAAATAGGGAAGTGGAACGGTGTTATTAAAATTGGCGGAAATACAATCAGAAATGTATTTCATTTCTGAAGAGTGAACATCACTGATACCAGTTGGCTCATTTTCTAACAAAGGTTCAATTTCATATTCAAAACCAAAAGATTGAAAATATTCTTTGACCGAAGTAACACTGTCTCCCTGTAGAATTCGAACATTGGCAACGCAAGAAGATTCCATCGGCAAAACATTATGACCAGAACCAGCCTCGCTCATTGTGAACGCAACTGTGGAACGCAGCATGGCTGCTGTTTGTTTATTTTTGAGAAGAATTTTTTGAATGATGGGGGCAAAAGTCCTTGGGTGATTTAATAGAAAACCAGCAATTCCTTTTTTATAAGGAGCAATCGCTTTTAACATTTCTTCGACCGTTTCAGTCATATGCAAAGGCATGGGATTATTTTCAACCTGCCGAATAAAATCTGCCATTATTCCGATAGCTGAATGTTTTGGTGGAGTAGAGGAATGACCTTCTTCACCTCTGAACGTGAAACGGAAACTATTATTTCCTTTTTCTGCAATGCCAACAACAGCCAAATCAGGAGAAACGCCCATCATCGAACCATCTACAATCGCACCACCTTCATCTAATAGAAATTTGAATTGAATCCCAGCTTCTTTGAAATGTTTTGCAATTTGCTGCGCCCCTAGAGCCCCGCCTTGCTCTTCATCAAAACCAAAAGCAAAATAAATGTCTCGTTCAGGGATGAAGCCGTCTTCGAGTAGCATTTCAATCGCTTCCAAAATACTGATGAGTGAGCTTTTATCATCCAAAGTGCCGCGACCCCAAATTTTTTCTCCATCATCAAATCCTGAAAAAGCAGGATGCTCCCATCCTTTGTCTGAAGCAGCGACCACGTCATAATGAGCAGTTAATAATACTGGCTCTTGCTCTGGATTTTTGCTGTGCCAATGAAAAACCAAACTATAATCATTGACCAAAGTTCGAGGTAAAGATTGATGTAACTGCGGATAACTTTTTTCCAAATATGAAATAAACTCTTTGAAATAATCCCAATTTGTATCTTTAGGATTGGGATGGGAACAAGTCGGAATTTGAATTGCCCCTTGCAAACGAAGTAAACTTTTTTTCATAGTCCCTCACTAAAAAGTGAACAAGCACTTTATTTTTAGCATATCTTTTGTAATCCTGTTTTGCAATAGTTACACTTTTTTCATGTGTTTGACGTGGCGAGGTTTTCGTAATAAAAATAATAAAGAAGCAAGTAATCACGAGGTGGATCATGTTAGAAAATATGAATATCCCAAAAAGAAACCAAATTAAATTAGAAGATGGATTATATGCTGGAGATATTATTCTTTTGTGGAGAATTGCATTTGGAACATTCACAAATGAAACCTGGTTTCCTAAATATTTTATTGAGAATTATGGGATTGATGCACAGAAACATTTGGATAGCCTAGAGGCGAAAGGTTATATCATTTTAGAATCAGCCTTTGACTCTTTGGACCATCTTCCCATGGGGAAGAAAAAAGAAATATTGAAGAGTATTGGTGTTGTCGGAATTTCAAAGATGAAGGTAAAAGATGCGGACTTAAGTCTTGCACAAAATTTATCTGAAGACCAATTGGCAGAATATTTTGCAGTACGAGGATATCGCTTGTCTGAAAAAGGCGAAGCGGCTTTGAAAGCCCATCAAGAAATTATCGACCGCCATCCTAAGAAAAACTTATAGAATGAAAGAGATGTGAAAATAATGGAAAAAGAACAATTAAATGGCATTGATGAATATATTCAAAATCAAAATCCTGAGGTGATTCCTCACTTACAGCAAGTTCGAGAAGCAATACGAGAAACAATGCCTGATGTCGTCGAGAAAATTTCATGGGGCATGCCAACTTGGTGGGACAAGCATAATATTATTCATTTTGCGGCTCATAAAAAACATTTGGGACTATATCCAGGAGCAGATGGGGTAGAATATTTTTCTAAAGAACTAACGGAGCGTGGTTTAAAGTTTTCCAAGGGAGCCATTCAATTTCCTTATGCAGATGGGATGCCAATTGCCTTCATCAAAGAAATTGCAAAATGGTGTTACGAAAACAATCGCTAATTTTTGGCATAATAGATTCATGAGAAAAATGAAATGGAGAATAGCATGAACGAAAGATTAGAAAAGCAAATGGCTTTCGCTTTAGAAATTGATAAAGCGAAAAATGTCATTCGACAAACTCGTTTATCCAATCATGGAAGACGAGAAAATGTAGCGGAACACTCTTGGCATATGGCTATGATGGTGTACATTTTACGTGAATATGCGAATGAAGAAATTGATATTCTAAAAGCGATGCTGCTTTGCATGGTGCATGATATCGTGGAAATTGAAGCAGGGGACACTTATGCATACGATGTGGTTAATTTAGAAACACAAAAAGAGAGAGAAGATTTAGCAAAAGAGAAAATTTTTTCCATTCTCCCTGACGATCAAAAACAAGAATTTATCGCTTTGTTTGATGAATTTGATGCGGCTGAAACTCCTGAAGCAAAGTTCGCTAGAGTGATGGATAATTTACAACCTGTCATGCTCAACGATAGCAATGGTGGTATAGATTGGAAAGAACGTGGTTTATCTTTGTCACAAATTAGTGGCCGCCAAGAAAAATCGAAACCAGGTTCTCAAACTTTATACGAATATTCAATGGATATTATTCAAAAGAACATTGATAATGGAAATATCATCAATGAATAATTTTGTTAATTTTGTGAATATTTTTCATGAAACACAAAATGATTTTGTAAAAGCTTTTTAAAATATTGTATTTTTAATCAAAAGCTTGCATTGAAATTCGTAAGATGTTAGAATCCCAAAGTAAGATTTCGAAAGGAGAAGGAAATTATGAATAAACCTAGAGTAAATATGATGATGTGCACTTCAGAGTTTATTTGTAGAGGACTTCTCGTGTAGATATCTTCATTCTTTGATGTGAAATGAAACGACGGATGTTCTCGAAAGAACATCCTTTTTTTTTGGAGGCGAACGGTGATACAGTTTAGCAATGTCACAAAAATATTTGAAGGTTTTACAGCTTTATCGAATATCACATTATCCATCAAACCGAATGATTTTTTCGGAATTATCGGAATGAGTGGAGCTGGTAAATCAACCTTGATTCGTTTGGTCAACGGATTGATTAAACCAGATGAAGGAGAAATCCAGGTGATGAATCAAACTCTTTCTCAATTGAATGAACATCAGTTGAATGAGTTAAGAAGTGAAGTGGGGATGATTTTTCAACATTTCAATTTGCTGAATCAAAGAAATGTGATTGATAATGTTGCTTTACCATTGAAGTTAAAAGGTGTTTCCAAGAAAGAACGTCATGAAAAGGCAAAGAAGATTTTGGAATTAGTTGGTCTTTCAGATAAAGTTGATGCATATCCAGCACAATTATCTGGTGGACAAAAACAAAGAGTTGCAATTGCTAGAGCACTCGTAAATGATAATAAATTGCTACTTTGCGATGAGGCAACTTCTGCACTCGATCCGATTTCAACTCAAAGTATTCTGACGCTATTGAAAGACTTACAGAAGAAGTTAGGCTTAACAGTTGTCATGATTACTCATGAAATGGCAGTGATTGAGCAAGTTTGTAACAAAGTTGCGATTTTGGATCAAGGCCATCTCGTAGAAACAGGCAATGTGACAGATGTTTTCAAACATCCACAGCATAAGGCCACGAAGAAATTGTTAGGTATTAAGGAAGTAGAAGAACTTTCGAATGATCAAAGATTGAGATTAGTTTTTGATGGGACAAGTGCCAAAGAACCGATTATTGCGGAAGTGGTTCTTTTAACAGGACAAAAAGTCAATATTTTACAAGCAGACACAAAAGTTGTGGAAGATAAATTATATGGACAAATGGTCATTGCTTTGAATAATGTGAGCAACGAATTACTCGCATTCTTGAAAGACAAAGACGTAGCCGTAACGAGTGTTGAGGAGAGTGAAAATGTTTGAGTTATTTTTGAAAGAAACAGGAAATACATTGTTGATGACATTTGTTTCCAGTATTGCCTCATTCATTATTGGTGGTGCTTTAGGAATCGTTTTGGTTCTCATCAAAAAAGGTGGGCTCAAAGAAAATGTAGCTCTATACCAAATCCTAGATTGGCTTGTGAATATTTTCCGTTCCATTCCATTTTTGATCCTTATGGTCTTTGTCATGCCGCTAGCGCGAATGCTGGTGTCTACCACGATCGGAGTAAAGGGCACAATCGTCCCTCTTGCCATTGCAGCAATTCCTTTTGTGGCTAGACTGACAGAAAATGCGATCAATGAAGTGGATAATAATCTGGTTGAAATGGCGAAATCCCTCGGAGCAAGTCATTGGCAGATTTTGAAAGAAGTATTATTACCAGAAAGTATGCCGCTTTTGGTCCAACAGGGAACCATGGCTATCATCACAATTTTAAGCTATGGCGCAATGGCAGGAGCATTAGGTGGAGGAGGACTTGGCGTTATCGCTATCAATTATGGATATCACAGAAATGAATTCAAAATGATGTTCATCGCAATTGTACTCCTAATTATATTAGTTCAATTAATAGAAGTTGTCGGAAAACGCACTTCAAAAAAAATAAACAAAAAGAAATGAGATAGAAAAGATGAAAAAATTAGTAATTATTTTATTAGCATTGGTATTATTGGTCGGTTGCTCAAGCAACACAGAAACAGCAGAAACAGGCGCTGCATCAGAGGCAGCAAGTGAAGCTGCATCAGAAGCAGCTTCAGAGGCAGCTGAAGTTCCTGCAGAAGATACAGAATTAACAGTAGGTGCATCCGTTGTTCCACATGCTGAAATCTTAGCACAAGCAAAAGATGTTTTAGCTGAACAAGGTATTACATTGAATGTTGTTGAATTCACAGATTATGTTCAACCTAACTTAGCTTTAGATGCAGGTGATTTAGATGCAAACTATTTCCAACATGTTCCTTATTTAGAATCTTTCAATGAAGAACACGGTTTAGATTTAGTCAGTGTAGGAAAAATTCACTATGAGCCATTCGGCATTTATAAAGGTGCAAAATCTTCTTTAGATGAATTAGAAGATGGCGATAAAATTTCTGTTCCTAACGATACAACAAATGAAGCTCGTGCATTAGCATTACTCGAAGCAGAAGGTTTAATTAAAATCAAAGAAGGTGCTGGCTTAAATGCAACGAAATTAGATATTGTTGAAAATCCTAAAAACTTAGAAATCGTTGAATTAGAAGCTGCTCAATTAGGTAAATCAATCCAAGACGTTGCATTCAGCGTTATCAATGGTAACTACGCTTTACAAGAAGGTTTAACAGCAGATGATGCTATCGTATTCGAATCCAAAGACTCAGTTGGTGCTGATACATTTGCTAACGTTTTAGTAGTTAAAGCGGGAAATGAAAGTAACCCAGCAGTTCAAGCATTACTTAAAGCATTACAATCTGATGCAGTAAAACAATATATTCAAGATACATACAAAGGTTCAGTAGAAGCTTCTTTCTAAGAAAAATTAATTATAAGAAGATCTATAAATATCAAAACCGGCGAATCAAGTGTTCGCCGGTTTTTT
>CAYFSZ010000069.1:0-4870 GCA_964346085.1 uncultured Mageeibacillus sp.
TGCCCAGTAAAACAAAATAAATCCACGGGTTGGATGACTTTGATTTGATAGTCTTCTTCGAGGACTTCGAGGTCGGCTTTGAGGGCGTTTGGGTTGCAGGAAATGTATAGTAGTTTTTCTGGGCCGAGATCCAGGATGGCGTCGAGTGCTTCTTGATTGAGTCCTTCTCTTGCGGGGTCAACGATCATGGCATCGACTTTTACGTCTTCATCGACGAGTTCTTGCATATATTCTCCGGCATCCATCGCAGTGAAATAAACATTTTTGATTTTGTTGGCTTTGGCATTGGCGATGGCATCTTTGATGGCTGCAGGATTGCTTTCAACGGCCAATACTTCACGGACAAAACCCGCCGCATAAAGGCTGATTGTTCCAATTCCGCAATAGGCATCAACCAATAATTCATCACCTTGCAAATGCAAAAGCTCAATTGCTTTTTTGTATAGAATTTCGGTCATTTCTGTGTTCACTTGATAAAAACTTTGTGCACTAATGCGGAAGCGATGGCCGAGTAATTCGTCAATGATATAGCCTTTGCCAAAAGCGACAATATCACGTTTTCCGAGAATCATGGAAGTTTTGCGATCATTGATATTAAAGACAATGCTTGTAATCTCCGGATGTTCTTTACGAATCGCTTTGACGAAGTTGTTTTTTGATGGGATATTGTGGCTATTCACAACAATTGTCAGCAAAATTTCGCCAGTGTTTTTCGCAATACGGACCAAGCTACTACGCAAAAAACCATACCCAGTTCTTTCATCATAGACTTTCCACTTGAAAGATGAAGCGAGTTTTTTGACCGTTTCATTGATGGCTTGAGCTCTTTCGTCATCAATTAAACAATTCTTCACTTCTACGACAGAATGGGATTCTTCCTGGTACATACCCATCAGAATTTTTCCACGATTGTAGGAAAAAGCGCCATGTACTTTATTGCGATAATGATAAGGATTTTTCGCACCCAAAACAGGCCGAGCTTTTTGGCCTAACACTTTTTCTAAATAGGTCTTTTTCTTTTCTAAGGTCGCTTTATAATTGTCATGTAGATAAAAACAACCTCCACATTTTTTATATACTGGGCATTTCATTTGTTTACTCTCCTCACCGCTTTGACTTCAGTACAAATTTACACATACTGCAACTGTTCATCGCCTTGGAAAGCGGCATCAATGACAGCTCCGCCTAAGCATTCTTCTCCGTTATAAAAAACGATGGATTGACCAGGTGTGACTGCTCTCGCTTTTTCTGGAAAAAAGACTTCGCATTTATCATCTTCCAAAATACGAATCACGCATGGAATGTCAGTTTGGCGATAACGAATTTTACAAGTGACGGTTAATTCTTTTTCAGTCTGCGGCACAATGAAATTCAAAGACGAAGCCAATAAACGATCCGCATAAAGCATTGGATGATGAAAACCTTGCCCAACATACAAGACGTTTTTTGTCATGTCTTTGCCGATCACAAACCAAGGTTCATTGCTTTCGCCGCCTCCACCAATACCGAGGCCATGGCGTTGACCAATCGTATAATACATCAAACCTTGATGTTCGCCTTTGTCTTCACCGTCAAGGGTCAACATTCTGCCCGGTTTTCCCGGCAAAAAACCTGATAAAAATTCATTAAAATCTCGTTCTCCGATGAAACAAACGCCGGTGGAATCTTTTTTGTTCGCTGTCGGAAGTTGATATTCCTGCGCAATACGGCGTACATCTTTTTTGGTAATATCGCCGACGGGAAAAATTATCTTTGCCAATTGTTCTTGGCTTAATTGATTCAAAAAGTATGTTTGATCTTTGTTATTGTCGACGCCTCGCAGCAAATGGGTTTTTCCATCAGAACGGTCGACTCTTGCATAATGGCCTGTCGCCACATAGTCGGCACCAATGCTCATCGCATAGTCAAGAAAAGCACGGAATTTGATTTCTTTGTTGCACATGACGTCTGGATTCGGGGTGCGGTTGTTTCTGTATTCATCGAGAAAATAGGAAAACACTCGGTCTTTATATTCTTTTTCAAAATTGATGGAATAGTACGGCAAACCTAAAGTGTCGCACACAGCCGCTACATCTTTGAAATCTTCTGTCGCTGTGCAATGTCCGTTTTCATCTGTGTCATCCCAGTTTTTCATAAAAATACCAATGACTTCATAGCCTTGCTCTTTGAGTAAAGCCATTGCGACTGAGGAGTCAACTCCCCCGCTCATTCCGATGACTACTTTTCCTTTATTCTCTGTCATGTTTTTTCCTTTTCTATTTTGAAGCATTCACTATTTTTTGTTGTCGACATCTTGCCGATTTTACTCAAACGCTTGTTCAACTATTGATGTAATCTCTTCTGCAATATTTTAATTCTTACACCTGCCGTTGAATGTACGCAATCTCTTTGGCAAATCTCCGGATTTCCTCTTCAGTGTTTTGTGGCGAAAATGAAATGCGTAAACTTTGATGCGTTCTTGGACTATCGCCAAACATCGATTTCAAAATCCTGCTCGGTTCGAGCGAACCTGCTGCACAAGCTGATCCGGCAGAGACTTCAATACCTTTTAAATCGAGCATAATTAATGCCTGACTTGCCTCCACATCATGGAACCAAATGTTTTGAATGCCAATAAAATTTTCGGGGTCCGAATTGTAATCAAAACGTACCTGTTCGGCAAGCAATTCTTCATGCAAAGTTTTCGCTAATGTCGCGATTCTTTCTTGGTTTTCTTTCTCGTTTTGATACAGTAGTTCAGCAGCTTTGGATAGGCCTGCAATCAAAAGAAGGCTTTCTGTACCAGCACGTTTGTCGTTTTCTTGATGACCACCATGCAGCATTGATTCTAATGAAATGCTGGGTTTTTGATAAGCAATCCCAATGCCCTTTGGTCCATGAATTTTATGAGCCGTGATGCTAAATGCATCCACCGGCAATTCGCCTGGTCGCATCGTGACTTTTCCCATCGCTTGGACAAAATCCGTATGAAAGAAAATCTCCTGTTCTTTGATCAGCGAAGCAATCTCAGCAATCGGCATCGCAATCCCTGTTTCATTATTCACGGTCATAACGGAAACAAGAATTGTGTCTGGACGAATCGCCTGTTCCAAATCTTCCAAAGAAATCACGCCTGCTTCATTCAGCGGCAAATAATCAACTTCAAAACCTTCTTTTTCCAGTTGTTTGCATGTTTCAAACACGGACGGATGTTCTGCCATACTCGTGATGATATGATTTCCACGCCCAGTTTTTTTCAAACGATAAGCATTGGAACGAATCAGAAAATTATTGGCTTCCGTCGCACCTGACGTAAAGACAATGCCATTCGGATCAACTTGCAAACCATTCGCAATTGACTTACGGCATTGTTCGATTTTTCCTCGCGCCAAACGACCACTAGTGTATTGCGCCGATGCATTTGCCCAAAACCGCTCTTGCATCTCGCTCATCTCTTGCCAAACAATTGGATTTATTTTTGTTGTGGAAGCATTGTCCAAATATATTCGTTCCATATCGTCCTCGTTATTTTTCTTTCGTCTATTATACAAGGCTTTTGTCATGACGTGTTAATTTAATCATGGTATATTGTTTTAAAAACAAAGAAAAGGATTTATATCGTATGCCAAATGTAGATTTCATCAAAAAATACGCCGCTGCGATTGCCCATATCGGCATCAACGTGCAGGAAAATGACAATATTCAAATCAATACCGACATCGATTCTTTACCCGTCGCTAGAGAAATTGCCAAAATTTGTTGGCAAGCTAAAGCGAATGATGTTTTGGTCAAAATCAATGATCAAGAGCTTTCGCTGATTGCTTATGAAAATGCAAAGATTGAAGCTTTAGAAGAGGTTCAACAATTCAAAGTGGACTATAATGTGGCTCAAATGGAACATAAATATCATCGCATTTCTTTGACCACCGCTTTGCCAGATTTTTATAAAGAGGTTTCGCAAGACCGTTTGCAAGCTGTTCAAAAAGCCAATTCCGTCGCCTTTAAACCTGTCCGTAAATATATCGATTCAGGCGAAATTAAATGGGTCGTGGCTGATACTGCCTCGCCATATTGGGCAAACCAATTATTCCCCGAGCTCGAAACGGAAGAAGCTGTAGATAAACTTTGGCAGTTGATTTTTGCTGCTTGCCGTATCGATGCAGAAGATCCTGTCGCCGCTTGGGAAGAACATAATCAAACATTAAAAGCTCATGAAGCATGGCTAGATGAACAACAATTTGATTATCTTGTTTATGAAGCACCGGGCACAAATCTCAAAGTTCATCTTGCTGAAAATCATAAATGGATTGGTGGCGCTTCCCTCACCAAAGACGGCATCGCTTATATGGCAAATATGCCAACTGAAGAGATTTTCACAACTCCACATCGTGACAAAGTGGAAGGTCATATTCGTTCAACCAAACCACTTTCTCTCATGGGAAAAATTATTGATGACTTTACTTTATATTTTGAGAATGGAAAAGTCGTGAAATGCGAGGCTGCACAAAATCAAGAAATTCTAGAAATTTTAATGGATACGGATGAAGGAGCAAAACATTTCGGTGAAATCGCGCTTGTTCCTCATTCTTCTCCAATTTCCAAAACCAACGTTTTATTCAAATCGACTTTGTTTGATGAAAACGCTTCTTGCCATTTTGCGCTCGGTCAATCCTATGCCGAAACTATCATCGACGGCGAAAACCTCAGCGTTGAAGAAAGAGAATCTTTCGGAGCAAATCAATCTATGGTACATACTGATTTCATGGTTGGCAGCGAGCATTTGAATATTACTGGGTTCAAAAAAGATGGCACCTCTATTCCCGTTCTTGTGAATGGCGAATGGGCGATCGAAAGGTAAATTTGTAGAGAGTTACTTACGCTTTTTGGCTAG
>CAYFSZ010000069.1:4970-7991 GCA_964346085.1 uncultured Mageeibacillus sp.
TTTTGCGTGATGATTTCGTCACGCATTTTTTCAATTTTCTAGTCTTTGCGTGAAACACCCTTCAATCATAAGCAACTTCGTTTTTTATCAGATTAAAAAGGAGGCTGTTTCATCCAAAACAGCCTCACTTCACCTACCAAATCACCAAAAATAATCAACGCTTTCTTATTTTCATCAATAACTGATATGCCTTATACATCAACCCACTAACCGGCATATCGAATTCGCCTAGGAACACCGCGACATGCGGGTCGAAGTTTTTCTTATACTCCATCAAACCATCCTGTAGGCTGTTTTCGACACCACCCATATTGACTGAAATAGCACCTTTCTCAAATGCGGCTTCAATTGATTTTAAGAAAACCGGATCCTGTCCTGGAGTTCCTTTGAAATCACGATTAAATCCTGCATAAAGTATGTCTGCAGTTAGACCATAAACAACAGTAATCGCACCTGCAATCAACGCCTTGTTTCCATTTTTCACCTGCATATTGGTAAATAAACGTAAATGTTTATCATATGAACTTAATTGCTCTTCCAAGCGATGTTTTTTCTTGGGAGCAGAATCGCCAATCGTCTCGATTTCCTGCAAGGCATTTTTTTGCAATGAAGAATAATGATCAATTGCTTTCACCAAATCGATGAAGGCAATATAAATCATACAATCATCACCGTACGTATTTAGCATGTTTTGAAAATAGGCTTCATCTCGCAAATTAATGTCTTTTGACTCTTCTGTTTTTTCAATCAAATAACAAAATTCATCTAGGCGATCTTGCCCGATTCTCTCAACTTCAACCATCTTTTTGACAGAATCTTTGACCTCTTTTTTCGCACGTTTAGACAAGCGATTTGCGATCGGTTCTTCTGATTTATAAGTAATTGCTTGATAGCGTGGTTGAATTGTATCATGCATATTTTGGGTAAAGCCTTGATGAGTAAAACCAACACTTTCTAAAATGTCACGAACTTTCATGGCATCTTCAGAAATCACCTCTTCAAAGTTGACAAACGGTTGAAGATTAGCAAAAACTGGTGGATCGATTTTGATAAAAGCACCTTTGTTCTTTTTCGCATCTTGCTTAAGGCCTGCAAAAAACGCTTCAACCACTTCTTTGTCCTCATAATTCATCAAAGGACCACGCGGCATATACCAAACTGTCCAGCCAAATTTCACAGGCCTTAAGAGAACGAGTCCTGCTGCAACAAGTTGGTTCGTCTCATCTCGTAAACCGACGAGACGATTCCCCCAAGTATTTTTGATTTTGCGCCAAGATGATGATTGCAACAAATTACATTGTGGATGAACCTTCACAAATTCATCATACTCTTTTGCATCAATTTTATTTGTATATGTATATTTCATAATTTCCTCAATTGTTTTTATTTAGTATAGCATTGTTTCTGCCCTAAAGCTTGAGGAATGAAACAGCTTATTCAATTTCTGTAGGATTTTTGCGGCGAACAGGAATCATTTTGTTGATTTCTTCCGTTGATGTGCGAACACGATCTGGATCTGCAAAGAAATCCTTGGTTAAATCAACAACAACTTTACTCAAGCCGATAACCCCGATCAAGTTCGGCAAAGCCATCAAGCCATTCAAAATATTCGCAATATCCCAAGCCATGCCTAAATCAGCAATTGAACCTAATACAACTGCTATGACATACAAAATTCGATATGGCATTCTACTTTTTTCACCAAAAATATAGTGAATCGAAGTTTCTCCGTAATATTCCCAACCAAGAATTGTAGAGAATGCAAACAAAACTAAACCAATCGTAACAATATATCTACCGAATCCAAAGCCAGTTGAAAATGCTGCTGAAGTCAGAACTGTTGCATCTGTTTCATAAGCTAAAGCACCGGAACTTAAAATTACGAGTGCATTGATTGTACAAACAAAAATGGTATCAACTAATACTTCGAAAACACCCCACATTCCTTGACGAGCTGGGTGATCCGTAGCTGCAGAAGCTTGCGCAATTGGAGACGAACCAAGCCCCGCTTCATTTGTGAAAATACCTCTGCTAATACCTGCTTTGATAACGTGCATCACACCATAACCAACTGCGCCACCAACAGCTGCTTTTCCTGAAAAAGCATGTTCAAAAATGGATAAAAATGCACCTGGAACATGTTTGAAGTTAATGATCAACACAACCAATCCACCTAAAATATAAAAAGCAGACATAAATGGAACTAATTTTTCAGTTACTTTTGTTATGCTTCGAATACCACCCACAATGACCATCGCAGTCATTAATGCTAAAACGATACCAACGGCGATTGGAGGAATACCAAAATTCCCTTTTAAGATTCCGGCAATCGAATTTGCTTGGGTTGTATTTCCGATACCAAATGTTGCAATCCCAGCGAATAGTGCGAATAATTTACCGAGCCAAGGTAATCCTAAACCCTTATCAATATAGTACATTGGTCCCCCTACGTATTCGCCGTTTGCTTTTTTCTGACGATACGCAACAGCTAGAGTGACCTCTGCATATTTGGTTGCCATGCCGAAAATAGCAGCTAACCACATCCAGAAAACTGCACCAGGTCCACCTGTCAAAATCGCAGTTGCCACACCAACAATATTTCCTGTGCCAACCGTCGCAGCTAATGCTGCCGACACCGCTTGGAAAGGTGTTACATCACCATCATCTGAATGCCCTTTATGGAACATTTTGAACAATGTGTTTCTGAATATATATCCAATCTTTGTAAATTGAATACCACCCATTCTTACGGTTAACAAAATACCCGTTAGTAAGACTAGAATAATCAACGGTGGTCCCCATACGATGGAGTCAATTGTTTTTAATATTTGTTGCATACGTTTCTCCTCATATAAAAAAAGATAGAATGAATTATACATTAATTCGAAAAATAAATGAATAAATATACATTGTTATCAGATAAATAAATAAATAAAGCAGCTATCTCAACCGATAAATGCTTTTGCTAAAATCTCCAAAGTTTGTGGTTTTATTATAAGATAATCCTATCTACTCAACTCA
>CAYFSZ010000070.1:0-1164 GCA_964346085.1 uncultured Mageeibacillus sp.
GATGTAACACAGGGGCAAATTCTTTTAGGAGGAACCGACATTACAGCATTATCAGAAGAAAAAAGAGCGGCCTCGATTGCCCGAGTTTTCCAAGATCCAAAAATGGGAACAGCTCCTCGGATGACGGTTGCTGAAAATTTATTTTTAGCGCAAAAACGTGGGGAGAAAAGAGGTTTACGCTTACGTCGGATCAAGCAACAAAAACGTTGTTACTTTGAGTTGTGTCAAGCAATTGGTAATGGTTTAGAAAATCATTTAGATACGCCAACAAGCAATTTATCTGGGGGGCAACGCCAAGCACTTAGTTTACTGATGGCGACCTTAAAGAAACCAGAACTGTTGTTATTAGATGAACATACGGCTGCTTTAGATCCTAAAACGGCGAAGCAACTAATGGAGATAACAAATCAAAAGATTTCTGAGGAAAATCTTACTTGTCTCATGATTACTCATCGAATGGAAGATGCCTTAAAGTATGGAAACCGTTTGATTCTCTTACAAAAAGGGCGGATTATTAAGGATTTAGACCAAAAAGAAAAGGAAAAACTAACTTTGACTGATCTGCTTCACTTTTTTGAAGAAATTATTTTTTAAAAAATTAATGAAAAAAGTGTTGACATCTTCTCATCAAACTCCTATATTAAGCTCATATCTTAAATCAGTTTGGAGCGATTACGTATGTTAAACTCACATCAATCACAACTGAATAATTATTACTTTAGCTATTTTAGGTAGGTTTGTATTCATGTAGTTATGGATACAAACGCAACGTTTGTATCTATGATGGCTAGGGGAATTTGTAATGACACAACAGCCGCCGTAGATGATTAAATATCTATAGTGGCTTTTTATATTTTTTTATACATCTGTACAAGTATAAAGATGTCCACTGTAGACGATTCGTTTTCAGTAGGCATCTTTTTTTATTTTGAAAGGAGGAATGACATGACAAAAAACATTGAAATATCAGGAAAGACACGACTTGTGGGTTTTTTTGCGAGTCCCGCCCGTCACAGTATTTCTCCTAAAATGCATAACATTGCTTTTAAAGAAACTGGAATCGATGCCCGTTATTTAGCATTTGATATTAAACCCGAAGATTTAAAAGTTAGCATTCAAGCAATCCGAAGTCTGGATTTGATCGGTGCCAATATTTCGATGCCG
>CAYFSZ010000070.1:1264-4995 GCA_964346085.1 uncultured Mageeibacillus sp.
CGATGCCGATTGAATTAGTAAAAAAAGCTTTATTAAAATAAAACAACTAAAAACAGAAAGTAGGAAATATAAATGATCGTTATTATGAAACCAGGAGCAACAAATGGACAAATTGAAACAGTGGTAAAAAGAATTAAAGAAAGTGGCTTGGATTACCAATTAAATACTGGTAGTGAACAAGTAGTAATCGGCTTATTAGGCGACACACGTTCGATTCAAGATATTGCTTTTCGTAGTTATGAAGGTGTCGATAAAACTGTCAGAATTAGTAACACGTACAAATTAAGTTCACGTGAATTCCATCCGGATGATACTGTTGTCGATGTCGACGGCGTTAAAATTGGTGATGGTAGCTTTGTGACCATGGCTGGACCATGTTCTGTTGAAGGTTTAGACCAAATTCGCGAGAGTGCTCGAATGGCTAAAGCTGGTGGAGCACAAATTTTACGCGGTGGTGCATTCAAACCGAGAACCTCGCCTTATGCTTTCCAAGGTTTAGAAGAAGAAGGTTTAATCATCATGCGTCAAGCAGCGGATGAATTTGGCTTAAAAGTCATTACTGAGGTGATGGATGAAGCTCATATTGATTTAGTGGCTAAGTACACAGATATTATTCAAATCGGTGCCCGCAATATGCAAAACTACAAGTTATTATCAGCTGTTGGTAAAACAGGAAAACCAATTGGCTTAAAACGTGGAATTTCTGGAACAATTGACGAGTGGTTAAATGCGGCAGAGTACATTGCCGTTGAAAAGAAAAGCCCAGTTATCTTTATCGAACGTGGAATTCGTACATACGAAACAGTGACACGGAACACTTTTGATTTGAGCGCTGTGCCAATTATTAAAAAAATGAGTCATTTCCCAATTATTGTGGATCCAAGTCACGGAACAGGCGTTTGGGATTTAGTTTCACCGATGGCTCGTGCTGGTGTTGCTGCTGGCGCAGACGGAATGATTGTTGAAATTCATCCAGACCCAGCTAATGCGTGGTCAGATGGTCCCCAATCATTAAATGAAAAAAATTACTTGAAGATGATGAAAGAAGTCGATTTATTAGTCGATGCGATGCAAACAATTCGTCAAATCGAAAATAACTAACAAAGGAATGTTTAAGGATGAAAATTCAACTTACGAATCATACGTATGAAATTCTTATCAAAAAAGGCGGGCTATCAGAAGTCGGACAATGGGTTAAATCATTATGGCAACCACAAAAAATTGCGATTATTACCGATAGCAACGTTGTTAATCTCTATGGTGAAGACGTTAAGCAACAATTGCAAAATGTAGGATTTGCTGCAGACTTATTTGTTGTACCAGCTGGAGAAGAAAGCAAATCACTCATTCAAGCAACACAGTTGTATGATCAATTAGCTGAAGCCGGTTATACAAGAAGTGATGGCATCATCGCTTTAGGTGGTGGTGTAATTGGTGATTTAGCCGGTTTTGTCGCTTCAACGTATATGCGTGGGTTGCATTTTCTACAAATTCCAACAACATTATTAGCTCAAGTCGATTCAAGTATTGGTGGAAAAACAGCGGTTAACACACAAAACGCGAAAAACCTCGTTGGAACTTTTTCTCAACCAGAAGGTGTTTTGATTGACTCAGAAACACTTAAAACATTAGATGACCGTCGCTTACGTGAAGGCATCGCTGAAGTAGTTAAAGCCGGAGCGATTGCTGATCCGACTTTATGGGACTTACTTGAGACTATGGAAGACGAGCATGCCTTACTCGCGCGCGCTGAAGAAGTGATTCCTCTTGCGCTCCAAGTTAAAAAAGTTGTTGTGGAAGAAGATGAGTTTGATCATGGGAGTCGCTTACTACTCAATTTTGGCCATACAATTGGACATGGGATTGAAAATACGGCGGGTTATGGCGTGGTTAGCCATGGTGAAGCCGTTGCGATTGGGATGATGCTGATGTGTCGCCAAGCAGAAAATTCAACCTTGAGTCCTATTGGAATAACTGGAAAAATGGAAAAGATGCTCCAACGATTCCATTTACCGACAGCCTATCCTGAGCTGGAGTTAAAAAAAGAGGCCGTTTATCAAGCGATTACCCACGATAAAAAAGCTCGAGGAAAACAACTAAAAATTATTTTACTAGAACAGATTGGTAAAGCAAAAATTGTTTCAATTCCAATTGAAAACATTCGAGATTATATTCGGTCATAATAAAAGGGGGATTTACTTATGCGCTACATTACAGCAGGAGAGTCACATGGTCCAGAATTAACAGCAATTATTGAAGGGATTCCAGCCGGGTTACCATTAACGGCTGAAGATATTAATGCCGAACTTTTCCGTCGTCAAACCGGGTATGGTCGCGGTGGAAGAATGCTCATCGAAAAAGATAAGGTCCGCATTACGTCGGGGATTCGTCATGGTAAAACACTTGGTTCTCCAATTACGTTAAGTGTCGAAAATGACGACTGGAAAAATTGGCGTTCAGTAATGAGTATTGAGGATGTCGAAGATAAAAAACGCAGTTTAAGACAGGTTGTGCGTCCAAGACCTGGACATGCCGATTTAGTTGGTGGGATGAAATACCATCACCGAGATTTACGAAACGTACTAGAGCGCTCATCTGCTCGTGAAACGACGATGCGAGTGGCAGTAGGGGCAGTTGCAAAAACCTTATTAAAGGCACTAGATATTGATGTCGCGGGTCACGTGACTATGTTAGGTGGGATTAAAGCATCCATTCCAGATGGCTTAACGATTAAAGAAATTTTTGAACGTGCCGAAGCTTCAGAAGTTCGTGTTTTAGATCCTGAAGTCGAAGAAGAAATTAAAGCGTTAATTGATGCAACGAAGCGTAAAGGCGATACCATTGGTGGTGTTGTTGAAGTCTTAGTTGGCGGGGTTCCTGCTGGATTAGGTAGCTACGTTCAATGGGATAAAAAGCTCGATGGAAAATTGGCGCAAGCGATGGTTAGTATCAATGCATTTAAAGGTGTGGAATTTGGTGTTGGTTTTGAAGCAGGTATTTTACCGGGTTCTGAAGTGATGGATGAGATTTTATGGGATGAACAAACAGGTTACACAAGACGTAGTAATAATCTTGGCGGCTTTGAAGGAGGTATGACTAATGGTGAAGCGATTGTGATCCGTGGTGTCATGAAACCTATCCCAACTTTATATAAACCATTACAAAGTGTTGATATTAATACAAAAGAAGTTTATAAAGCCAGTATTGAGCGCTCAGATAGTACCGCGGTCCCTGCTGCATGTGTCGTAGCGCAAAGTGTGGTGGCAACCGTCATTGCCAATGAGATTTTAGAGAAATTCCCAAGTGATTCATTTGAAGAACTAGCACAAGCAATGGCTGATTATCGTGAATATTTAAAAAACTATTAATCATTAAGGAGGACCACATGAAAAAAAACGTATTAATCGTTGGCTTAGGACTAATTGGGTCCTCTTTAGCCAGCTGTATCAAAGCTGCACAACCAGATTGTGTCTTGTACGGTTGGGATTATTTAGATGGGACTAAGGCTACGGCGCTAACTGAGGGCGTAGTCGATGTTATTCTTCCGAGCTTTGACGAAAATGCTATTGTAGCCGATGTTATTATTTTAGCCGTTCCTGTTAAAACCTCACTTAACTATTTAGCGAAACTAGCAACACTCGCTTTACGTCAAGGAGTACTTGTCACGGATACCGGTAGTACGAAAAAAGAGATTATGGCTTTTGCTGGTCAACAACCGTATTTATTTATTG
>CAYFSZ010000070.1:5095-7974 GCA_964346085.1 uncultured Mageeibacillus sp.
TGAAGTGACTTCGTTGTTAAGTACAGCTAGTTTGTCATTAGTCAATCTGCGCATTTTAGAAACGCGAGAAGAAATTATCGGTGTCTTACAATTAAGTTTTAAAAATCAAAAAGACCAATATATCGGCCAACAATTAATCACTGAGAAAACACCGTACCGTTGTTGGATTAAATAGGAGGTAACAAATGCAATTAATTTCAAAAAGTCCACTAAAAGGCGTGATTGAAGTTCCGGCAGATAAGTCGATTTCGCATCGCAGTATCATGTTTGGCGCTTTAGCTCACGGAACAACAACCATCAAAAACTTTTTACGAGGAGAAGATTGTTTTAGTACCATGCATGCTTTTCAGGCTCTAGGAGTCGAGATGCAAGATGATGGCGAAGTGATTACGATTCAAGGGAAAGGAATTGAAGGATTAAAAGCTGCTAATCAAGCCTTAGATGTCGGAAACTCTGGAACAACCATTCGCTTAATGATGGGAATGTTGAATACGTGCCCTTTTCAAACGATTTTATATGGCGATGACTCATTAAGTTTAAGACCGATGAACCGTGTGATGTTACCATTACAAAAAATGGGCGCTAAAATCGCTGGTAACCAAGGAACAGAATTTCCACCGATTACGATTGCTGGCTCTTCTAACTTACAACCAATGACCTATGAAATGCCAGTCGCTAGTGCTCAAGTCAAATCAGCTATTTTATTTGCTGCCTTACAGGCACACGGGACAACTACAATTATTGAAAAAGCAGCTTCTCGGAATCATAGCGAAGAAATGATTCGTCAATTTGGCGGTGAGATTCAACAAAAAGGTAAAGAAATTAAATTAACGGGACCACAAAAATTAACGGGACAAGCAGTAACTGTTCCCGGAGATATTTCTTCTGCTGCCTTCTTTTTAGCAGCCGGTGCCATTGTGCCAGAAAGTCAAATTACTTTAACGAATGTCGGAATTAATCCAACGAGAACGGGTATTTTAAAAGTGTTAGAAGAAATGGGCGCACAAGTCAGTCTTGATAATATTGACGAAAAGAATCAAGCAGCCGATATTCAGATTGAAACGTCAAAACTTAAAGGAATTGTGATCGGTGGTGATATTATTCCAACATTAATTGATGAACTACCAGTCATTGCCTTATTAGCGACTCAAGCCGAAGGTACAACGATTATTAAAGATGCCGAAGAGTTAAAAGTTAAAGAAACCAATCGAATTGATGCGACTTGTGAGCAGTTAAATAAATTAGGTGCTAATATTGAAGCAACGGCAGATGGTCTAATTATTCATGGTCCTACCGCACTCCATGGTGGCGCAGTTTCAAGCTTAGGTGATCATCGTATTGGGATGATGCTACAAGTGGCGGCATTATTGACAGATGAAGTAGTCACATTAGAAAAACCAGAAGCAATTGCGATTTCATATCCAAGGTTTTTTGAAGATGTTGAGCACTTGACAGCTCGTTAAAGTGAATGAAAGGGGATGACGTAAATGCAACAAATTGTCTTAGTTGGTTTTATGGGTGCAGGTAAGACGACGATTGGTCATCAACTCGCAACCATTTTGCGACTTCCATTTATTGATACCGATCATTTGATTGAGGAACGAGCAAAGCAAACCATTCCTGAAATCTTTGAAAAGTATGGGGAATCTTATTTTAGAGAATTAGAAGCTCAAGTTTTAGGGTCTTTAAAGGAGCAAGAAGGAATCATCTCAACTGGTGGTGGGATTGTTTTACAGGAAGCTACTCGCCAGCAATTAAAAACCTTTCAACATGTTGTTTATTTAACAGTTCCTTTTAAAGATTTAGTTACTCGAATTAAGAATGATTCACAAAATTTGCGGCCTTTGTTTTTAAATCATACGCAACAAGATTTTCAGAAGCTTTATGAAAGTCGAATACCGCTTTACAAAGCAGTTTCGACCGTTGAAATTGAAAATACTGGGAGAATGGTTGATTCAATCGCAAATGAAATTATTGATAAAGTAGGTGTTTAAGTGAAAATTGGTTATTTAGGTCCTAAAAATTCATTTACCGACCAAGCAGCTCAAAGCTGTTTTAACATAGAAGATTTAATCGCATATCAAACGATTGTTTCTTGTATTCAAGCTGTATATAACGGAACGGTTGATTATGCAGTTATTCCTATTGAAAATTCTTTAGAAGGCTCTGTAAATGACAGTATTGATCGCTTATTCCATTTAGGAGGATTAAAAGTACTTGGTGAAATCGTCTTACCAATTCATCAACAGTTATTGGTTGCATCTGGAACGCAAAAGATTACAAGAATTCTTTCTCATCCACAAGCGATTGCACAGTCACAACAATTTTTGACCGATAAATATCCTGATTGTCTACTAGAGGCTGTTTCATCGACAACTTATGCAGCTCAATATGTTGCCAATCATCCCAATGATGCATTAGCGGCTATTGCCTCAAAAAAAGCGGCTAAAGAATATGGTTTAACGATTTTGTCAGAAGATATTCAGGATAATGCTTTTAATCAAACGCGTTTTTGGGTAATCGGACTGAGTAATCAAGTAGTCCCAGCAAACCTTCAAGGTGAAATGAAGACAACCTTATTTGTACAAATGCCAAATAATGTCCCTGGTTCTTTACATCAAGCGTTATCAGCCTTTGCTTGGCGTCATTTGGATTTATCAAAAATTGAATCTCGTCCAATGAAGACAAGTTTAGGAGAGTACTTTTTTGTTTTTGATTTACTAATTAATAAAAATGAACAATTATTGGCGAATGCCATTGATGAGATACGCCTTTTAGGTGGTATTGTGACGGAATTAGGGATTTATCCTGTAACAATTGTGAAGGAAAGCTGAGTGTGTCTAAGCTCGGCTTTTTTGTAGTATTATCACAATTAAATT
>CAYFSZ010000071.1:0-1354 GCA_964346085.1 uncultured Mageeibacillus sp.
TTATAAATCCAAATTAATTCTGCTCCTCAATGAAACGAAGTGCAATTCGTCTCGTCAGATAGCTAACAACCGAGAAATATAGAGCAGAGGTAGATTTATCAACCGTTTCCAAATTTTCGATCTGCTTTGAATAGTCGAGAAATGCATTGTTCAATAAACTGAGAAAAGACTGATAGATTTCTTCAGGGTTTTCTTTTTCTCGTAAATCTTTTAACAAGAGAGTACATTGTTGAATCGGCAGAATTTCCTTCAACAGTGTCAGCATAGAAAGTTCCGCGATATGCTCTTTTCCATAGCGTTTGCCGTTCGGTCTTGGAATCACATCTTGTTTAATATAATTGTTAACCATCGATTTTGTTAATTCTTGATCTCTCATCTTTTCAGGAACACAACGATTAACATAAAGCAATAATTGATCCATATATAAATCTAAATCTGGTAAAAAATCCCATTCATTAAAAGCAATTTTAGTAATTAAATCTTCATTTGGCATAGTAAGTTCATCCTTTGATATTTTTAGCAAAATAATATTAACAAATTCTTTTTGACATTTCAATTATCCTGAGATATAGTTATTAAAACTACATGTTGAGGTAAAGTGTTGATGGAAAAGAAATTATATGTGTATGGAGATTCTTTATGTAAAGGGATTGTTTTGAATGAGATGACCGAAAAATACGAAATATGCAATCAGAATTTCATTCAAATCATCACCGATTCTTTGAAAAGCACTACCAAAAATTTTTCCGTATTTGGTGCCACTATCGAAAAAGGCCTCAAAATGTTCCAAAGAAGTGAAAAACGTATCGAAGAAAATGGAATCGCCCTGATCGAGTTTGGAGGAAATGATTGTGATTTTCTCTGGGCAGAAGTAGCCGAAACTCCGGACGATGAGCATCAACCAAATACCCCATTAATTCTTTTTAAAGAAAAATATATGGAGCTCATCCAATCTTTAAAAAACAAAAATATTTTGCCTGTGATTTTGAATCTGCCACCGCTTGATGAAAATCGCTATTTCAAGACTTTTAGCAAAAATCTCAACAAAGAAAACTTACTAAAATTCCTGGGTGGCACGACGAAACGTATCTATCAATGGCATGAAAGCTACAATAACATGGTAAATCAAATTGCGATTAATACAGATACAAAAATTATCGACATTCGGGAAAACTTTCTGACTGAACTTCACCCCGAACAGTTTATCTGTGCGGACGGTATTCATCCCAATGAAAGAGGCCACGCCCTAATTGCTAAAACGATTTTAGAAAATCTCTAAGAAAATTGTAAATCCCTCATGTGAGTTCACGAAAATATGAGGGATTTATGAATTTACGTGAAGAAAACGTCACGC
>CAYFSZ010000071.1:1454-7749 GCA_964346085.1 uncultured Mageeibacillus sp.
CGTGAAGAAAACGTCACGCTAATAACGAAAATTATAGAATTTGCGTGATTACAGAATCTATTAATGTCTTCATAGGTATTAAAATAAAATACCAGAGCCATTATCAATAGTCTTCAACATCAAATTCAACACGCTTATTGTGAAAATGGATAAAAAATATTAGTAATCTCTGACAAAAATCACAACATTTCTTCGAAAACTAAACAAAAGAAAATAAATCTTTTATCATGCAATGGTAACGTTACCGGTAACGTTACCAGAGAAGGTTAAGAGACTTACTGGAACGAAATTGACGGACATCAAGCATAAAGTTGATGAACTATCGGAAGCGGAATAATCGAAGTAGTTTAAACGAAGCGGAATAAACGAAGTAGTATAAACGAAACGGAATAAACCAAATACTAGTAGAAAGCAGGACCATTATGATCACAATCAAAGATATAGCTAAAAAATCTGGCGTATCTGTGAGCACAGTATCTCGTGTGATTAATAATCGTCCAGATGTGAGTGAAGAAGCGAGAGAAAAAGTACTTGCTGTCACGAAACAATTCAACTATATCCCGAATGGAAGCGCGAGAGATTTAGCAGGTACCAAAACGGATGCAATTGGCTTAATCATGCGCGGTATGGGAAATCCGTTTTTTTCGGAAGTATATAGCACGATGGAACAAACCATTCAGCAAAGCAAATATTCTTTGGTCATTCATCAGATTAGTTCGACGGACGATGAAATCAAAGCAGGAGCAGAACTTGCTAGAGCGAAACGCCTTTGTGGTTTGATTTTCATGGGTGGAAATTTTGCTTATTCGAGAAAAGATATTGAAATTTTGGATGTGCCAGCAGTTTTTTGTACATATAACAATAAATTCGGAGAACTTCCAAAATCTGATTATTCATCAGTTTCGATAGATGATGAAGAGGCCGCATATAATGCTGTTAAAGAATTAATCAAACATGGCCACAAAAAAATTGCAGTATTACTGGCTGCAACAGATGATCAATCAATCAGTGAATTACGCTACAAAGGCTATTGCAAAGCTCTCTCAGAACATAATATCGAAGTGAACGAGAATTACATCCAAAAAGTAGATAACTTTTCTTTGAAAGCGGCTTATCGAGCAACCGAAGAATTATTGCAAAAGAATCAAGAATTCACAGCAGTGTTTGCGATATCGGATACATTAGCAATGGCGGCGATGAAAGCCCTAGCAAATCATGGGAAGAAAATCCCAGAAGATGTTTCAGTTATTGGAATCGATGGATTAGAAATGTCAGAGTTTAGTATTCCAACGCTGACGACGATGATGCAGCCTAAAGAAGAATTAGCAGAAAAAACAATCAAGGTGCTTTTGAACCTGATTGAAGGGGATCAGAAAAATTCACAAGTTTCTTTGCACACTTCTTTTAGACCAGGAAACAGTATTCGAAGAATTGAAAAAGATTAGGGCAAGTACATAAAAAACAAAGGCGAACACAAACAAGGTTTTTACATCAAACGATGTGACAATATATTAGAGCAAAAAGTTCTAAAAATAATAGGAGGAAATATGAAAAAACTAATCGCAGTATTATTAACATTAATTATGGTTTTTGCTGCTGTGGCATGTGGAAGTTCTGAAGGAACAGATACAACAGAAGCCGCTGCAGGCGAAACTGAAGCTGCAGATGCAGAAGGTGGCGCTTCTGAAGAAACAGAAGCTGCTGACGCAGGCGAAGAAGCTCCTGCAGAAGAAGCTGAAGCAACAGGTGAAGGAAAAGTTTATTACTTAAACTTCAAACCAGAACAAGATGAACAATGGCAAGAATTAGCTGCTGTTTATACAGAAGAAACAGGCGTTCCAGTGACTGTTGTTACTGCTGCTTCTGGCGAATATGAAACAACATTAATGGCAGAAATGGGTAAATCTGATGCACCTACATTATTCCAAGTAAACGGACCTGTTGGTTTGAAAAATTGGGAAGCAATGTGCTTAGATTTAGCAAATACAGAAATCATGGCTGAATTAACAAATGATTCTTACGCATTAAAAGGCGAAAGTGGTGAAACATCCGGTATCGCTTATGTTGTTGAAAGCTATGGTATCATCACAAACAAAACTTTATTAGAAAAAGCTGGATACACAGTTGAAGACATCAAATCTTTCGAAGATTTGAAAAAAGTTGCTGAAGATATCACAGCAAGAAAAGATGAATTAGGCTTTGCAGCTTTCTCATCAGCAGGTATGGACGGATCTTCAGACTGGCGTTTCAAAACTCACTTAGCAAATATGCCAATTTACTTTGAATATCAAGAAGATGGCATTCAATCAACAGACGCAATCAAAGGTACTTACTTAGATAACTATCGTAATATCTGGGATTTATACATCAACAACAGCACAGCTGATCCTGCAGAATTATCAGCAAAAACTGGTGATGACTCCAGAAACGAATTCTTAGCAAGTGAAGCAGTTTTCTTCCAAAACGGTTCTTGGGAATATTCCAACTTAGTAGGCGAAGATAAATTTGCAGCTGATGAATTAACAATGTTACCAATTTATGTTGGTTTAGGCGATGAAGCAAATCAAGGTTTAAATACTGGTACAGAAAACTTCTGGTGTGTAAATAAAGAAGCTAGCCAAGAAGATATCGATGCAACATTAGCATTCATGAAATGGTGTGTTACTTCTGAAACTGGCGTAAAAGCAATGTCTGGTGGCGAAGGTGCAATGCCTTCTGGTAAACCTGGTATGGGCTTCGTTATTCCTTTCAAAAATGCTTTAGAATCTGAAAATGTTTTCGTAAAAGCAGACGCAGAAATGACAGCAGCAGGAAAAACTCCTATCGCATGGACATTCTCAACAATGCCTTCAGAAGAATGGAAAAACGGTGTTGGTAGTGCATTAACAGCTTATGCTGCAGACCAAACAGATGAAAATTGGCAAGCAGTTGTCACAGCTTTCGTTGATGGCTGGGCAACAGAATACCAATTAGCAAATCCATAAGTTAAGATTAACGATTAACAAAATACATTCCGAGCATTTGCTCGGGATGTATTATTTTTAAAAACAGGGAGAGACGCTTATGACAATGAACAAAATCCTAAAAAGATGGTTCCCTATTTTTGTAATACCGACATTAGCCGCTTTTATCATCGGATTTATTTGGCCATTTGTACAAGGTTTATATCTTTCGTTCACACAATTTACAACTGTCAACAATGCTGTGTTGAACGGGATTACCAATTATCAAAAAGCCCTACAAGATCCGACATTTCTAAATGCCTTTTTGTTTACTGGAAAGTTTGCAATTGTTTCTACAATCTTAATTAATGTACTCGCATTTGCAATTGCTTTATTATTCACGAGTGAAATTAAAGGCAAAAATGCATTTAGAACTGTTTTCTTTATGCCAAACTTAATCGGCGGAATCGTCCTCGGTTATATTTGGCAAATTTTATTGAATGCAGCTTTATCTGTTTTAGGTAAACCGTTATTAGCGCTTAATACTTCCGCTGGTTATTGGGGTTTGATAATCCTAATGTGCTGGCAACAAATCGGTTATATGATGATTATTTATATTGCAGGTTTGCAGAATATTCCAGGCGATCTGATGGAAGCGTCGAGAATTGATGGAGGTTCTCCTTGGCAAATTTTATGGAAAATCAAAATTCCGATGGTCATGCCTTCTATCACAATTTGCTTATTTTTAACGATTACAAATTCATTTAAATTATTTGACCAAAACTTATCATTGACGGGTGGTGAACCTGCCAAATCAACAGAAATGTTAGCTCTCAATATTTATAATACATTCTACGCTCGCTCTGGACCTCTATGGAAAGGAATTGGACAAGCAAAGGCTGTTATTTTCTTTATCTTAGTAATTATCATTTCTTTGACACAGCTTTATTCCACGAAATCGAAGGAGATTGATCAATAATGAAAAAAGGAAAATCTATCAAAACAAAAAAAGTTGGAGGAGCAATCCTTTCCGTTTTATTCACGATTATTTGTGCGCTATATATTTATCCAATCATTATGGTTGTTTTGAACTCTTTCAAACAAGAATCAGCGATACAAACCTCTAGAGCCTTCGAATTACCGACCGCAGAAACCTTTGTTGGAGCCCAAAACTTCCTCAACGCGATTCAATCACAAGGATTTTTGAAAAGTTTTGGCTATAGTGTTTTCATTACTGTGTCATCCGTCTTTTTAATCTTGCTTTGTTGCTCGATGTTTGCTTGGTACATTGTGAGAAGAAATAGTCTTTTCTCCAAATTGATGTATTTGCTATGCGCTTTCTCAATGGTTGTTCCATTCCAAATGGTCATGTTTACTTTATCGCAAACAGCAGATAGATTATCAATTTTCGGATTGCGCTTTAACACACCTTGGACCATTTGTTTCATCTATTTGGGATTTGGCGCTGGTTTAGCAGTGTTCTTATTCGCAGGCTTTATCAGATCAATTCCAGCTGAAATTGAAGAAGCTGCGTTGATTGATGGCTGTAATCCTTTGCAAGTTTATTTCAGAGTCATTTTCCCAATTCTCAGACCAACCATGATTTCTGTCGGTATCTTGGAAACAATGTGGGTTTGGAATGACTATCTATTACCAACTTTGGTACTCGATATCAAAAAATACAGAACCATCCCGATGTTAATTCAATATTTCCGTGGCAGTTATGGCCGTGTTGAAATGGGTCCAATGATGGCAAGTATTGTTTTGACAGTTTTACCAGTCGTTATTATTTACTTGCTCGGACAAAAACATATCATCAAAGGCGTTATGTCTGGAGCTGTTAAAGGTTAATTTACATGAAAAAATATAGTGGTATTTTGTTGCCGGTTTCTTCTTTGCCGTCTGAATACGGTATCGGAACTTTTGGCAAAGCAGCGTTCAAATTTATTGATTTTTTAAAAAAATCTGGTCAAAGCTATTGGCAGATTCTTCCTTTAGGAACAACAGGATATGGCAATTCACCGTATCAAAGCTTTTCGGCTTTTGCGGGTAATCCATATTTCATCGATTTGGAAATTCTGGTTGAAGAGGGTTTATTGGAATTATCCGAAATTGAAAAGATTGATTTCGAATCGAATCCTCAATTTGTCGATTATGGGAAAATCTATGCAGAGCGCATGAATGTATTAAGAAAAGCCGCTTTGCGTGGTCTAGCACAAGATAATTTAGCTTATCGTGAATTCGTCGAACGAAACAAAACATGGCTAGAAGATTATGCTTTATTCATGGTGCTCAAACAAGAAAATGAGCAGAAGTCATGGACAGATTGGGCGAATCAAGATATCAGAAATCATGAGGAAATAGCGATTGCAGAGGCAAAAGAACAATATCAAGCTGAAATGCAAATCCACTTCTATATTCAGTTTTTGTTTGAAAAACAATGGGAAGATGTTCGTGCTTATGCAAAGAAAAATCAAATTCAAATAGTCGGTGATATACCCCTTTATTTGTCATTTGACTCAGCTGATGTTTGGACCAATCCACATCTTTTTCAATTAGATGAACATCGCGTGCCGACAGAAGTAGCGGGTGTTCCACCTGACTATTTTACAGCGGATGGACAATTGTGGTCGAACCCTCTGTATGATTGGGATTTGATGGAAAAAAATCAATTCGCATGGTGGATTTCTCGCATACAATATTGTACGAAAATTTATGATGCTTTGCGTATTGATCATTTTCGCGGAATCGAAAGTTATTGGGCTGTTCCGTATGGTGAAACGACCGCTTGTCATGGACGTTGGCGTAAAGGTCCCGGTATGAAATTGATAAATGCGTTGAAGAATCATTTCCCCGATTTTTCATTCATTGCGGAGGATTTGGGCTATCAAACGATGGAAGTGAAGCAATTGCTTGCTGATTCAGGATTTCCAGGGATGAATGTCATTCAACTCGACTTTGATTCGCGCGATGATGTCAGTGAACTTCCTGAGAATTACAAAGAAAATTCTGTGTGCTATTTAGGAACGCATGACAATGCTCCTATTAATTTATGGAAAAAACAGGCGAAACCAGAAGATGTTTTAAAGGCAAAAAAATATTTTGAGCTTTCAGATGAAAAGCCATTTCATTTGCAAATGTTGGAGGCAGGACTCGAGACGAAGTCACGATTATTTGTGGCACAAATGCAAGATGTGCTTGGTTTGGCAGAGAATACGAGAATAAATACGCCTGGGACAATGGAACACAACTGGGAATGGCGCGTTCTTTCAGAGCAATTAAATGATGAAATCGCATCTTTACTGTATGAACTGACTGCCAATTCAAATCGTTTGCCTGAGTAGGGTTTTCGT
>CAYFSZ010000072.1:0-7502 GCA_964346085.1 uncultured Mageeibacillus sp.
TGCTACATCTCGATGGACGGAATATAGGGAAATAGTTTCTTTTTCCGTCCCTTATGATCATTTGATACCCGCTGAAACCTGACATTTGACGAAATTTTCAAATAAACGGGTTAAAACGTAGCTTTTTGTTACACTCTCAATGACATCGATATTTTCTCTTTGACAAAAACAGCTTATAAGCTTAACCTAAGTGTGTAATATTAATTACGAACGAGGGGTGCTCGAAGGAGCTGAGAACAGACCCTTATTATCGGATCAAGTTAAGACTTGCGTCGAGATGTTCTTCTTTCTCCCCTCTCATTCGTATAGAAATGGGAGTTTTTTTATGAAAAATGTTCAACTAAGAAAGTTAATCGAAATTGCAATTTTTGCGGCTTTGGCTTTGATTTTTGATTTGTTTATTCCGTCTATTAGCGATGCAGTCAAAATCAGCTTTAAAATGTTGCCGATTATTGTTCTCGCTTTGCGTTGGGGACTTGGAGCTGGTTTAACCGGCGGTCTTATTTGGGGATTATTGCAAATTGCCATTGGTGAAGCGGTAATTGTCGGCCCTGTTCAAGTAATTATTGAATATGTTTTTGCTTTTGCAGCAGTTGGGGTTGCTGGGATCTTTTCAAATACGGTTCAAAATCAATTAAATGCAAAATATCCAAAGCTAATTAATGTTGCAATGACAGCTTCTGTTGCGGCTGCCCTAGGTTCTTTAGCTAGATATATTTTCCACTTCATTGCGGGTTTTATTTTCTGGGGTCAATATGCACCGGAAGGACAATCACCTGTCATTTATTCTTTATCAGTAAACGGACTTGCTTTCATCACAGAAGCCGTGACATGTATTGTGATTCTTTGGTTAATGATTCCAACTTATAAATTGACTTTATTGAATAAAAATCGTTAGTCGAAATTGTCACTTTCACAAAGATAAAAACTCCTCTTGTCAAAAAGAGGAGTTTTTTTAATTCTCTTTCCAAATTCCAACACCATTATTTCGTGCTTTCTCCATTGCCGCCTCGAAACGATCCGCATATTTCACATTCGGTGGGACTGTGTCCAAAATTGCCCAGCCATCTTCCACGACCATTTCATTAAAAAGTTTATTGTCAACCCAAACATATCCTAGAACTCTTCCGTAACGGTCAAATAAACCTGCATCAAATTCAATCGCAACTTCTTTTTCCAACAAGACATCGCTCGTAAAAGCAGAAGCCATCTCCCCCAACTCAGAATTTTTCGAATCATCGGGATGTACTGATTCTGGTGCGTCAATCCCAATTAGTCGAATTCGATATTCCTTCCCTGCTTCAAACGAAGGATACTTCTCATTTTCTGATAAAACAACGAAATCCATCGTATCTCCGTCAACGACATCTACTATCTTTGCCTGTAAAAACTCTACAGGCTCGTCTTTTTTGTCCATCACAAAAAAGAAAGCCACAAGCAAAATCAAGAGAAATATCAACCAAAGTATAACTCGAGAAAAACGTCTCATCACTCAACTCGCAATGCTTCAACTGGATCTTTTTTCGCTGCGCTTTTTGCAGGAATCAAACCAGAGATTAATGTCAAGAACATGCTCATTAAGATTAAACCAATTGCCACTGGTAGTGTGAGTACGGCTTTCAGATTCGGAATATTCGTTAATTTTTCTAAAATAATATTGATTGGAATGGTCATGAGCCAAGTGATGACAACACCGAACAGACCAGCGACGAATCCGATAATGACGGTTTCGACATTGAACATATTGGATATGTTACGCTTGGAAGCACCGATGGCACGTAGGATTCCAATTTCTTTGGTTCTTTCTTGTACGGAAATCAGCGTGATGACAGCAATCATGATAGAAGAAACGATTAATGACACAGCGACGAATGCAATCAAGACATACGTCACGGCATTGATGATGGATGTAATCGAGCTCATCATGATGCCGATATAGTCGACATATTTGATTTGTTGTAATTCGTCAACGCCTTCATTATAGTCAGCGATTGCTTTTTCAATGACATCCTTACTGTCGAACGTGTTTGCATATAAATTAATGGCAGATGGATTTTCTAAATCGATATAGCCTAGCTTTTTCAAATTATCTGCATAGGTTGCCTCTGAAAAAACAAGTACCTCATCATAATAAATTGCCATGTTTTCATCGCTGAACTCGGTCATTTCAGAATCTAGCATTTCTGCTAATTGTTCAGGTGGAATTTCAGCTAATGCCGCTTGTTGAGATGCTGCATATTGCATTTTGATTTGTTCGGTTAAGAGTATTGTGTAATATTCTTCGAACTCATCTTCATTCAAATCATCAATGTAATTTTTGACATCTGCTTCTGGCATGCCTGTTTGTCCGGTAAAAGCCTCAATCATCTGCTCTTTTTTCTGTTCATCAGTCACATCTTGCATTTGCTCAGCAAGCATTTGATCCAAAACTTCCTGCGAAGGAATGCTTTTAATTTTCACATAATTTTCTGCTTTTTCCTCTACGTTTAGCTTAGAGAGATAATCTTTGAAAGCTACAACTTTTTCTGTTTCGGTCAAGTTACCTGTATTTTCTCTAAATGGCAAGCCATTGAAAACATCAACCCCTGGATTGTCCAATTGTTTTTGCACTGACTGTGCAGATTGCATTTCGTTGATGACATGTTCTGTCAAAGCATGTGTATAAGCGATGGATCCATTTAAAACGGTTGAAACTGAATCTTCATTTTTTCGAACAATCCCACTTACCTTCAAAGGCAAAGCATTATCGTATAAATAATTGATTCCTGTTTCAGAATTGCGCAAATCATTGAGAAAACCTGTTTGATCGTCAAGTGAAAACAAATCTGAATTTAGCACAATACGAAAATCCATATCATGAATCGTTTCATAAGACCATTGGCTATCCGTCGGTTTGATTTCAGTTTTGTTCACGGCTGCTTCAGCCAAACTATCGATTTCTTCTTTTGGTTTCAGACCGAGCGCATACAAAGTCATATCATCAATTTCATTGTTCTCATCGACAATCAACAAAATATCATCATAAGAGGCAGGCCAATTTCCAAAGACTAAATCATATTGTTTTTTGACAACTGGATTGACCAATTCACCATGTAAACCGGGGATAATCTCATCCCAAAGATTCGAGTTGCCACCCATCGAGGCTGAAGGCATAGGCAATTGCAAAGCTCCCATCGAAGATGGATTGCTAAAATCTTGTCTTTCAATTCCAAAATGTTCACGCATTAAATCGGTGAGCAATTGTTGCGAGTCTGCGATACGAATCGAACCGTCGACATTTTTTGTGTAGATGTTCATGTCTAAATCATAGCTGTACTCGATACTCGTCAAACTATCATGCAATGCACTTTCAGGCTTATCCACTTCAGCTTTGAGATATTCATTGAAAGCAAATAAATCGTTCTCTTGTGTCTCGATGGAATTGTAAGCCTCCACCATATCGTAGAACATATTCTTTTGATAAATTTCATCTTTGGCATGCGTCACTTCTTCTTCATTATTTTGTCCCATGAAGGTTGAAAGCAAACTGCTCATATCGATGGTTTCAGCTTCTATCGTTAAAGGATAAGATGATAAGGCATCCTCTTGTACTTCATTGATATAGGTGTTCATTCCCTGCGAAATTGCGTTGATTAATGCTATACCAATAATACCGATTGATCCTGCAAAAGCTGTCAACGTCGTTCTTCCTTTTTTAGAAAAAAGATTACGCAAAGAAAGTCCAAATGAGGTCCATAAGGACATCGATGGTTTGCGATTTTTTCGAGATTTTTTATCTACTTCTCGTTGTGCATGCTGCTCCTCTTCCTTCGCGTAAGGATTGGAATCTGAAATCAATTTCCCATCGAGCATTTCCACGATACGGTTTGAATATTCTTTGGCTAAATTAGGATTATGTGTCACCATAATGACCAATTTTTCTTTGGCGATTTCTTTGAGAATATCCATGACCTGCACACTGGTTTTACTATCCAAAGCGCCTGTCGGTTCATCCGCTAAAATAATATCCGGATCATTAACAATGGCACGAGCAATCGCTACCCTTTGCATTTGTCCACCAGATAATTGATTCGGTCGTTTGGAAATTTGATCAGCTAAGCCAACTTTGTTTAAAGCCTCAATTGCTCTCTGTTTACGTTCGCTCTTACCGACTCCGGACAAAGTCAAAGCCAACTCCACATTTTTCAAAACGGTTTGATGAGGAATTAAATGATAACTTTGGAATACAAAGCCCACGGAATGGTTACGATAGGTATCCCAATCTCGGTTTTTGAAATGTTTGGTTGATTGTCCATTGATAACTAAGTCCCCAGTTGTGTATTGATCAAGCCCTCCAATAATATTGAGCATGGTGGTTTTTCCACAACCTGAAGGTCCTAATATCGAGACAAATTCATTTTTACGAAATTGAATAGAAACGCCACGAAGTGCTTCCACTTCTTCCGTTCCCATTTTGTATGTTTTTGTAATATCTTTTAATGCAAGCATGCTTATCTCATATAATCTGCGATGCCGCCAATATTGATGACATGGGTGAAGCCAAGTTGTTCAAGGATATCTTTCGCCATCTCGCTTCTACCGCCGCTCAGGCAATGCACAAAAATTGGCGTTTCTTTATTTTGAATCATTTGTTCTGCTTTTGTGATTTGGTTAAGAGGAATGTGCATCACATCTTCAAGATGAATTTCATCATATTCTTCTTGCGTGCGTACATCGAGAATGATTGCATCTTCAGTATTTCTTGCTTCTTCTACATATTCATTAAATGTTTTTCCTCTATTCATAAAAAAACCTTTCATTATTCTTTTCTCCTTTTCTCTGAATTAATCTGTGTTGAACGGTTTTGAGTTCCGCGCAGTCTTGCACAGGTTCATTATTTTTGTATCGATTCTATTGATTGAACTGTTCCGATGCTGATAAGCAAATCATCTTTTTGTAATTTTGTAGAACCAACGTTTTCGAGAATCATTTCTTCATTACGTTTAATCGCCACAACATTGACATGATGAACATTACGGAAATCCATTTCTTGCAGCGTTTTCCCTACCCAATTCGAATGTACGTTCAATTCGAGCATTGAATAACGATCACTCAAGCGAATATACTCAATTATATTCTTCCCAGTAATACTTCTTGCGAGGCGTTCACCCATATCAATTTCAGGGAAAATGATTTGATCAGCACCTAGTTTTTCTAGAATTCTAGCTTGCATCATCGTTGAAGCTTTCGCAATGACTCTTGGAATACCTGCGTCTTTTGCAACCATCGTTGAAATGATGGAGGATTCTAAATCTGAACCAATTGCAATGACGCCAATATCAAAATTTGAAAGTCCGAGTTCTTTGACTGCATTTTCATCAGCCAAGTCACATTGAATAGCCGTGGTAACATGATTGGCAATTTCTTGAATTTTTTCGAAATTTTGATCGATTATCATCACTTCAACATCTTCTTGAAAAAGTTCTTCTGCTAATGCTGTTCCAAAACGTCCTGCACCAAAAACAACTACATTCTTTTCCATAATTTTCTCTTTCTATAATTTTATATCTATGTTTCTTCTCACTTACGCTTTATCCAATTGCAATATTCGCTTCTGGATGTCTAATCAACTGTTTTGATCCTCTGCTAACGATCGCAAATCCTAACGTCAGAGGACCGACTCTCCCAAAATACATCGTCAACGTAATCAATAATTTTCCAATTGTTGAAAGATCAGGTGTGATTCCCTTGGTCAATCCAACCGTTGCATATGCTGATACTGTTTCAAATAATAAATCAATATAATTAGCCTGTTCAGAGATTGTTAAAATAAAGGTCACTCCGAAAACTAGTGCAATGCTGACAATGACCAAAGCCAATGCTTTTTTGATTGTACGATTTGGAATATGTCTGCCAAACAATACTGGCTCCTCTTGTCCTTTGATTGTACAAATCGTGGTCATGATCAGCACGCCAAAGGTTGTGGTTTTCAAACCCCCAGCTGTTGAACCAGGTGATCCACCAATGAACATCAAGGAAATTAAAAGAACACTTGTTGCATCTCTAAGTCTCCCCATTGGCACGGAATAAAATCCAGCTGTACGAGCAATGACTGATTGGAAGAATGATTGATTCACCTTCACTCCGAATGGTTCAGGCGCTATAGTTTTTGTATTTGTATATTCAAAGATCAAGAAAAACAGTGCACCTAAAATAATTAGCAGCCCGGACATCCAAAGAACAAGTTTTGTATGTGTCGATAATTGATTGTGTTTTTTATGATTGATAATTTCTTGTGTCACAAAAAATCCTAAACCACCAATGACTACCAACGCCATCAATGTAAAATTAATGATAAAGTCTCCTCGAAAAGGATATATTGAATCACCAAGCACATCAAATCCAGCATTACAAAATCCTGAAATTGAGTGAAAAATGGAATACCATAAACCATTTTTCAATCCATATAGAGGAATAAAACGAGTCGCTAACAAAGCTGCCCCAATTCCTTCGACAGTTAATGTAAAAAGTAATACATAGCGAAGCAAACGAACAATACCGCTCATTGTATCAAGGTTGAGTTGTTCTTTCAGAATTTGACGACTGGTTAAACCAATTTTCTTTCGCATGACCAAAGGGAAAATAGTCGCTAAGGTCATAATCCCAAGACCACCGATTTGGATAAGAATAATCACAATTAACTCTCCTAAAAAGTTAAATGTGTATGCCGTATTAACGACGGTTAAACCCGTCACACAGGAAGCTGAGCCAGCTGTAAATAAAGCGTTAACAAATCCAATCGACTCCCCGTTTTCTGTTACAAACGGCATGGTCAATAGAGCAGCCCCCGTCAAGATTAAGATAGCAAAACCTATTAATAGAAATAAGGGAGGATTCAATTCAATCGCATTCAATCGTTTATTTATTTTTTCAGATATTAATGACATTTTTCTTCATCTCTCCTATATTTCATTCAATATTCACCGCATTATATTCCTAAAATTTGCAAATGTATATATTAATTTTTCTAGGCTTATAAACTTTTCTCAATTTTAATTTTATGATGCACGAAATAGCCGATTCTTGTGCTGATAAGGATGCCTTTTTCCTTGAATTTCTTGATAGTCTTGTCTACTGTTGATTTCGAAAATTCAGTCTCATCTTTTATTTCTGTATTAGAAAGACCAAACTCTGAAAGAAAACTAGACTCTGCTAACAAATCAAAAATAATAGTCTCAGATTTTTTCAAATTTTCTGGTCTTTGAATTTGCTCAACTTGTTCTATCTTTAACAAAATATCCTTTTTAGTTTGTTCCATTTCTTCCATTAGAATATTACAAATATCTTCAACAAAACCGTTGATGCAGCCGAATTCTTTTTCACTTCGTACATCTTTAAAAGACTTATAATACTTTTGCCTATGATTTGAAAAAGAATTTGCCACTTTGAAAGAAAGAATGCTATTCGTTTCTTGATATAGTCCATACGAAAACAAAAACCGTCCAAATCTTCCATTCCCATCA
>CAYFSZ010000073.1:0-7318 GCA_964346085.1 uncultured Mageeibacillus sp.
ATCCAAAAAAATACTGTTAAAAGTGTAAAAAACTCAAAAAAATTGGGAATTTCGGTTGCGTTGGGGAGGGAAATAGTCTAAAATGCAATTTAAGTGGAGGAAAGTAGCTGATTTATCACTTAAGGTGGTGGAAAGTGGTAGATTTGTTGCAAAATGAACGCCGATGGCACGATATACACATACAATTGATAAAAAAGGACGTGTAATTGTTCCCGCAAGACTTAGAGATAATCTTGACGGTGTTCTTTATGTGACTTTAAGTTTGGATAAGAATTATTTATCCGCTTATACTCCTGAGCAATTTAACAGTATTAGAGAACAAATAGGTGCTCTTTCGGGTACTGACCCTGATGTAAGACGCTTGAAAAGAGCAATCATCGGTGAAGCGATAGAGTGTTCCTTTGATTCTCAAGGTCGTATCAGCTTGACAGATAATTTATGGAAATGGATTGGTGTGAATGCTGGTGACGAGATTTGTTTTATTGACATGTACGATAAATTAGACATTTGTTCCAAAGAGTTTTATGAAAAATCTTTGGGTGATATTGATTCATTAAGCGAATTAGATTTGACAAGATTCGATGTGCAAGGACTCTAATTTTCATCATATACCGGTTCTTTATCATGAAGTGCTGGAAGGATTAAAGATTAATCCTGAAGGTATCTATGTTGATTGTACCGCTGGTGGTGGTGGACATAGCTCAGGTATTCTACAAAAGCTTTCTGATCAAGGACGTTTGATATGTATTGATCAAGATAAGGAAGCACTCTCCGCGACAAAACTGAAACTTGAAAGTTTAAAGAATAATAAGGCGAATTATACTTTGGTAAACAACAATTTTTCGAATTTAAAACAGATTTTATCTGCATTAAAGATTGAAAAAGTAGATGGAATTTTAGCTGATTTAGGTGTGTCATCTCATCAGATTGACACAGCTGAAAGAGGGTTTTCTTTTCAGCGTGATGGTGCTTTGGATATGAGAATGAATCAAGATAATCCATACACCGCTGCAGATTTTGTGAATACGGCTACAGTAGAAGAAATGACTGCTGTATTTAGGAAATATGGAGAGGAACGTTTTTCTCAGAGAATTGCAAATGCAATAGCTAAAGATAGAATAGAGAATCCTTTTGAAACTACATTACAACTGGTTGAAACAATTAAACGAGTTGTTCCTGCGAAAAGCAAAAGAGAACAACATCCGGCGAAACGTGTTTTTCAAGCCATTCGTATTTATGTGAATGGTGAATTAGATGAAGTAGAAAAATTACTGGAGTCGGCAAAAGATTGTCTGAATCCTGGAGGACGCATTGCGATTATTACATTCCATTCATTAGAAGATAGAATTGTGAAACATGAATTTCAGCAATGGGAAAATCCTTGCACTTGTCCTAAAGAGTTTCCGGTATGCATTTGTGGAGCTGTATCAATAGGCAAAACAATCCAGAGAAAAGGAATTGTGGCATCGGTTAATGATATTCAAGATAATCCGCGAGCGAGAAGTGCACGTCTTAGAATTTTTGAACGAAAGTAAATATTAATAAGTATTGGGGACTATAATGGCAAATTATAAAAGTGGAAACTTAGCATATGAGATTGATGATTCTAGAGTGAATTCATCAGTTTTACGCGTGCGTTCAAGTGCATTGCCAGAAGTTCCATATGAAATACCTTCTTTACCTGATCGAAGAAGAGAAGAGTATGAAAGAGAAAAACGCAGAAGAGAACTAGCGGAACAAGAAAGAAGACTAGCGTTTAAATCTTTATACAAAGCAACTGGTATAGAAAGAAATACAACGATTGCTATTTCGATTTCGATTTTGCTAATTATTGTTGGAATGTTTGCATTTTTGATGATGCGACAAGCGAATGTTGTTGAGAAGAATTTTGAAATAACAAGATTGCAGAATCAAATTGTTCAATTGCAAAATGAAAATGCTGATGAATACGAAGATATTATTTCAAAAGTAAACTTGTCAGAAGTTGAAGAGAAAGCTTATCAAATCTACGGACTAAGAAGACCTGCTCAAGCCCAGAGAATATATGTGGATATGCCAGGGATTGACCGTGTGATTAGATATGATACTAGGAACAACGATGCTGAAGAAGTGCAAGATGAAACTGACGCGGTTGTATTTGACGCAAGTCAAATTGAACTTTATATGAAAAAATTGAGAACACAGGAATAAGTAAGAAAGAATGACTGATAAAAGAGATAATAAGAAAAAGAAAAATCTCAATCAGAATAGAGGCAAACAAAATAAAGCAAGAGTTGAAAGAAAAAATGAGACTCTTGCTTTTGGGCGTGCGCAGAAAAAGCAGAATCAGCACATAAGAATTAAACAAGATTCTAATTCTCGAAATGAAGAGAAGTATTATCTGCAAAGTAAGAAGCAAATGCAGAGAAATAATAATTCAAGAAGCAAATCTTCTGGTTTTTTACGCCTAAATCAGAATATACATAACGATGTAAAGACAACATACAATAAATCTGAAGAGACCGTAGTTAAAAAGAAAAAGAGTATTTCAAATGTTAATTTTAATCGTAAAGGTGTCATCGCAATCTGCGGTTTAATCACTATTCTGTTTTTCTACTTTACATATGTTCTTTTTCAACAACAAATTGTCCAGCATGATGAAATGTCAAAGATGGCAAATAATCAATATTATCGAAAAATAGTTTCACCTCCTAAGCGTGGGGATATTCTAGATAGGAATGGCAAAGTATTAGCGACAACAACAAATACATATCGTGTTGGAATTACTCCGAAGCACGTTTATTCATTGAGTGGGGCACAAAGTGCAGAACAAATAGTTTCGAAATTTGTCGAAATTTTGAGTGTAGATAAAGCTGAATTAGAAGAAAATCTTTCTAAAACAGATGAGACATATATTCAAATTGCTAAAGATGTAACTCAAGAAAAAGCTGACTTACTTGATCAATACTTGTTTATCAATCAGATTGGCGGAGTACGTTTGGATGCAGTTCCCAAAAGAGTCTATATGAACGAAGATGTCGCAAGCCAAGTTATAGGATTCGCATCGATGGGTGATTCTTTATTGGAAGGCCGCTTAGGAGTTGAATATCAATTGAATGACGTTTTATCTGGTCAGGAAGGATATTCATTTGGTGCGAGAGATAATTATTTGAATTCAGGATTAATACCATTTTCTCAATCGACAGAACTAAATACGAAAGATGGATCAAATGTCTATTTGACGATTGATTATGATATTAACAAAGAATTGCAAAAACATGTGCAAGATGCCGTTGAATCTTTACAGGGAGCAGACGGAGGTCTTGGTCTTGTTATGAATGTCCGGTCAGGCGAAGTCATGGGAATGGCATCTTATCCTTATTTCAGCAGTGCTGATCCGACTGCTGAACCAACAGGTATCGAGTATGAGGGTGTTTGGAATCCAGAGAATCAGAAATCAATTGATTTCTTGATGGAGAACGTATGGAGAAACAAAGTTGTTTCTGATGTATTTGAAGTTGGTTCGACGTTTAAAATACTGACTTTGGCAATGGGGCTTGAAGAAAACATTACAGATGAAGAGAAAGTGTATAATGATGCCCCGATTGATGTCCTGGATTATACGATTAAATGTTGGTCCGAGGAAGGCCATGGACATGAAACGATAGCTGATGCTTTTACTCTTTCTTGTAATCCTCCGTTTGTTCAAATTGGACTAAGTCTTGGTGTTGAAAAATTCTATGATTATATTAAGGCTTTTGGATTCAAAAATACATCTGGCGTTGAATTGCCAGGTGAAGCTGTTAATATTTTCCATGAAAATCCATCGGTCATTGACTTAGCGACATTAACTTTCGGTGAGCAATCTGGTTTCAATTTAATGAGCTATTCAAAAGGTTTGAGTAGTGTTGTCAATGGCGGAAATTTGATGAAACCAACTATTGTTAAACAAATTACTAATCAGCAAGGCAATATCATTAAAGTGATGGAACCTGAAATTGAACGTCGTGTTATTTCAGAAAAAACTTCTGATAGGGTAAATCAGTTATTATCAAGAAATGATGTCATGCAAGGAATTAATACTGTTAGTTCAGGTTATCAATTAGGGGGGAAAACATCTACGTCTGTGAATGAATTTACAGATGAATTAACAATGTCATATGTTAGTTTTGCACCTATTGAGAATCCAGAATATATGGTTATTATTGTGGTTAAAAAAGTTGTCGATCACAAAATTGGAAGTGATGCCCTAATCAACAATGTTTCGGGTTTAATGGACTTTACTTTGGATCATATGAATATTCAAAGAAATTATGAAAACTCTGACCTGAAAGATATGGAACAGACAATTGAAATTCCTGATTTAAGAGGACTAGAGCTTGAAGATGCGAAATATAGCCTGGGCTATAAATCGATAGACGTTGTTCCAGGAGTTGATATGGATGTAAAAGACACAATTGGAGCAGTTGTTCCGGCTCCAGGAACGCTTGTGCATAATGGATCAAGAATATACGTATATCCTGATGCAGATATTGAAGAAGATTTAGTAGCCGTTCCAGATTTTAGAGGGAAAAACTATAGAGAATGCATTCTTGCTGCGAACGCGGCAGGGTTCGTTTTAGAATTTAGTGGAGATTTCCAAGGCCTTGCTTTGGAACAAGAGGTAATTTCTGCAACAGTTGAAAAAGATGTCATAGAAGAAATTACGGAAACGACAGTTGGGAATGAGAATGTTTTTGAAGAGAATGAAGAAAACACATCAGCACAGTCGTCTGGACAAAATGCAATTCAGTATGCTCAAAGAGGAGCAATTATTCATATCGTTTTAGGATCAAACGAGATTGATCAATAGGAGGGGTTATGCCAAGATTTATACCAGCTCAATTACAAACCTGGACACAAGGGTTGTTGATTCAGACTCCTGAATCGGAGAAACATAGTGAAAGATTTTATCGAGGACTTTCAACTGATACCAGAACATTACGTTCAGGAGAGGCTTTTCTTGCTTTGAAAGGTGAAAACTTTGATGGGCATCAATTTGTCAAGACAGCCATCGAACTTGGATGCAAAATGCTTATCTTGGATGAAAAAAGTAAAGAAGCAATGGAACTTTATAATGACATACGTTTAGGGAAAGATATTCCTGATCTTTTGCTCGTAAATGATACATTAGAAGCTTATCAAAAGATTGCAGAAGGCTATCGCTCTACCTTATTGGCAGCTGTTATTGGTATTACAGGAAGTGTAGGGAAAACGACAACAAGAAGAATGGTAGGCTCGATCTTGAGCACGCAATTACAACTACACGAAACTGCTAAGAATGAAAACAATCAAATAGGCTTACCGTTAACATTATTATCTGCTGATGATGAAGATGAAGTGATTGTCGCAGAAATGGGGATGGATCATCGTGGTGAAATTAAAAAATTAAGTGAAGTGGCAAAACCTGATATTGCAATCATTACGAGTGTTGGCTATAGCCATGCAGAATATTTGGGTAGTCGAGAAGTTATTCTGAAAGAAAAAACAGATATCATTTCAGGAATGAAAAGTAATGGAATTGTCCTAATTAATGGACAAGATACTCATTTGAATGGATGGGCATTGGCTTTTAAAGGGACAACAACTGTATGGAGAATATGCAATGAGTTTACAGAAGTTGGTGAAGATTATGCCAATTTCCCGAGCTTTTGGGCGGAGGATTTAGAAGTTGGTATTGATGGTACGTCTTTTATAGCTAGAACGAGCTTAGATCCACAAGTGGCTTGGCCAGTGAAAATTAATGCTCCTGGTAAATATTTAATTAGAGCAGCATTGTTCGGATTAGCTAGTGCTTATGCACTTGGCTTGGATATGGAAGAAGCTGTAAAAGGATGTTTGGATTTCCGAAATACAGGTAATCGTCAAAGAATGGTCATTAACAATGACTATATTATGATTGATGATTCTTATAATTCTTCTCCTGAATCTGTTACAGCAGCACTTGATACATTATCAATGATTGCGGGTGATCGAAGAAAAATAGCGTGCATAAGTGCAATGCGTGAACTCGGTAAATATGCTGAAGATCTTCACACGAATATTGGCTTTAAAATTGCTGAACTTAACATTGATACATTGTATTTAGTAGGTGAAGAAACAAAATGGATCAAGCAAGGAGTGGAGCAAATCAATCCGAATATTCATATTGAAATCTTTGAAAATTCCGATGAGATAGCGGGAATGATTAATGACCAAATTCGAAAAGGTGATTGTATTCTTGTTAAAGGGTCTAGGAGTTATCATATGGAAAAAATTGCAGAAAAAATAGAGAATAGAGAATAGGTATACATAGAAATGATTATTAATGGCATAGTCGTCTTCATGCTGACTTTTTTTATCGGCAAAATAGGGTTTCCTTATATTCGTAGTTTGCACTTAGGTCAATCTGTTCGTTCAGATGGTCCGCAAACACATTTTAAGAAAAGTGGAACTCCAACTTTTGGTGGATTGTTTTTCTTAAGTGCTTTGTTGATATCTGCCATTGTTATATACTTCTTGAAACCAGAATGGATTAGTTATGTCGTCATTATTGTATTGATGATTTGCTTTGGTATTGTTGGATTTATTGATGATTATATTAAAGTAAAAGTTGATAAGAATGGATTATCAGTGATGCAAAAAACAATTGCTTTGACAATTGTTTGTGTCTTATTTGCTGTGTGGTATCTTTGGTTTTCAAACTTTGAGCCAATGCTATACATTCCGTTTGCTGAAAAGAAAATAATCATCGAAGGGTTTTGGAAGTATATATACTTAGTTTTCATTGTCCTTTATTTATTCTTTATGTCGAACGCAGTGAATATCACCGATGGGGTTGATGGGTTGGCTTCAACACTAATGACAGTAACAGCATTGTTCTTGGCATTATGTATTCGTATTTTGGATTTGCATATCAAAAATTCGGATCCTCTAATTGCCGCTTCAATTGCATTAGCGGCAGGCTGCTTAGGTTTCTTGCCGTTCAATTTGAATCCAGCAAAAATATTCATGGGTGATACAGGATCCCAAGCGTTAGGTGCATGTTTTGCAGCGATTGCCCTTGTTGCAGGAATTCCATGGATTATGATTCCTTTAGGATTGATTTATATATTTGAAGCATTTTCAACCATTATTCAGGTTTTCTACTTCAAAATGACTCATGGAAAGAGACTTTTTAAGATGGCTCCATTACATCATCATTTTGAACTTAGCGGATGGTCCGAGAAAAAAGTCGTTTTAAATTTTAATATTTTTGCATTGATTTGCGGAATAATCAGTTTGTTAATCATCAAATTATAAAGTAAATTCGTTGAAATAG
>CAYFSZ010000074.1:0-7078 GCA_964346085.1 uncultured Mageeibacillus sp.
AAGAGTATTATGAAAACACGATGAAAAAGGCTGTCTCTTGATCGGACAGCCTTTCATTTAATCAACATTAACAATGTAAGAATTCATGCTTTCAAAAACACCAATTTTTTGTCATCAGAATGTTCTTGTGAATAATGTAAATCTCTAAATGTAAAATCATGCAATTGTTCGAGTTCTTCCACTTGATTTTGTGCCATGAATCGAACCATTTCACCTCGCGCCATTTTTGATTCCATACCGAGTTGACGTAATTTTCCATTCATGATTTTTGCGAACTCAACCGTGATAAATCGATCTTTATCCTTAAGATGTTTGCTAATCACTTGAAAGTATTCTTTTGATGCTAGGTTGATAACCACATCATTTTCTGCATATAAGTCCTTGTACAGTTTCGTTCCCCAAAACTCATACAAATTCTCTTTTTTTCCAACCTTGATTTTGTTACCCATTTCTAAACGATATGTAACAATTCCATCAAGCGGTTTCACAATACCATAAAAACCCGACAACATGCGCAAATGATTTTGTAAATAATCAAGCTCGACCTGCCCTAAACTGCGAATATCAATGTGCTGATAAACTTGACCCTCATATGCCAAAATCGCCGGTGTTAAGTCTTTGTCCAAATCCATGTTCGCGAATCGTTCAAGATTTTCCTGGGTTAATTTATCGCTCGTTCCAAACATTTTTTGCAATTTAGCAAATGACATTTTTTTTGCAACTTTAAGTAACTTTTCTGTTTCTTCGCGATAAGCTGGAACTTGTTGTACAGGTATTGTTTCAGTATCCACTCGCATTGTTTTCGCTGGTGAAATAATAATTTTCATTATGCAACCCTTTCTTAATGACCGATTATGCTTCTAGCTCTGCCAACATTTCTTCTGGATTTTGCTCAGCATTAACCTTGTTGAACACTTTCGCAATATTTCCTTCTTCATCAATCAAGAAAGTCGTTCTAACAATCCCCATTTTTTTCACGCCAAAGGAATTTTTTTCTTGCCAAACTCCATAAGCTTTAATGCAATCTAAATTTTCATCAGAAAGCAATGGGAATGTTAAGTGATATTTCTCCGCAAATTTATTATGTGATTCCACACTATCTTTGCTGACACCTAAAACGACTGCATCTTTTTCTTGGAATTGAGGATACAAACTTGTGAAATTACAGGCTTGTTTTGTACATCCTGGAGTGTCATCTTTTGGATAAAAATACAAAATGACTTTTTTCCCTTTATATTGTTCCAAGCTATGAGTTTCTCCATTTTGATCTTGCAATTTAAATTCAGGTGCTTTTGTTCCGATTTCTAACATAGTACTTTCTCCTTTTGTTTTTTTATTATATTACAACAAAATGGCTATTCTTTCTGTTATGTATGTTCCTTAATATGAAATATTATTCTTTATTTCAAATAAAAATTATAGTACTCTTAGAAGTAATCTTTTTTAAAAAAGAGAGAGAGGAAATGTATATGGAGAGTAGAAAAAAATTAAGATTCAGTGAAACTATTACGATTGGTTTATTGCTTTTCGGTTTATTTTTTGGAGCCGGGAATGTTATTTTCCCTGTAAAAATGGGCCAAATGTCTGGAAGCGAATTCATCATGGCTTCCATTGGGTTTATTATTACAGCAGCTGGTATTCCTGTATTAGGCATTATTAGTTCTGCTTTATCAAAAAAGGATGGCCTAAAAGAATATGCAATGCCGCTTGGAAATTTCTTTGCGATGTTCTTCACTTTGGCACTATATTTAACGATTGGACCGTTTTTCGCAATTCCGAGAACTGCGACAGTTGCTTTTGAAGTTGGTCTTGGTCCTTATGTGGGAGAAAATGTTCGCCTACCGTTATTTATCTATTCCTTGATTTTCTTCTTCTTAGTTTGGTTTTTTGCTAGAAAACCGAACCGTATAATGGATGTTGTTGGTAAAGTCATGACTCCATTATTTATTCTATTGATTGGTATTTTAATTGTTTCTGTTTTCGTCAGCCCTGCTGCAAAACCAATGGATTTCGAGCCAGATGGCGTGTATGCAACACAGCCTTTGTTCCAAGGAATTCTTGATGGTTACAACACAATGGATGCACTTGCTGCTTTGGCATTTGCAATCGTTATCAATTCCAACATTAAAAAGTTGGGTATTAAAGAACCAAAGCACATGGCAATTGAAACCATTAAAGCAAGTATTATTACAGTTTTACTATTTGCGATTATCTATGGAGGTTTGGTTTACTTAGGTGCCGCATCAAGAACAATTACAGGAATGGACGATAATGGCGGTGTCATTCTAGCTAGAGTTAGCGAACATCATTTTGGTCGTGTTGGTCAAATACTGCTCGCGATTACAATTTCTGTCGCTTGTTTAAAAACAGCCATTGGATTGGTGGTTTCTATCGGTGATACATTCGCTTCTTTATTCCCAAAAACAACCTATAAATTCTGGATGTATGTCTTTATCATTGTTTCATTCAGCATCGCAAATTTCGGACTGAATGCCATTATTCAATGGTCAATCCCAGTATTGATGTTCTTGTTCCCAATTGCTGTTGTATTGATTGGTTTGTGGATTTTACGATCCATGATTCCGTTCTCAGATGCTGTTTTCAAAACAACGATTTTCTTTACAGCCATCATTGCGATTTTTGATTTCATCAAAAGCTTACCACATGGCATCAGCGAAGCACCTTTTGCTAGTGGATTGCTCAGCTTTGCCGATCGTTTTATTCCTTGGTACGGACTCGGCATTGGTTGGATTTTGCCTAGCTTGATTGGTTTAATTATCGGTTTGTTGTTTTTTAGAAATAGTAGCGGCGAATTAGCACATAAGCAATAATCGCAATTGCAATGTACAAAAGAATGCGTGAACAGCTTCGCCAAAGTCTACGAAAATAACTGCGAAGGCCACCACGCCAACCATACAATAAATTATTAATTATCGAGAGGCTGCGAGAGGTTTCATAATCTTTTGCAGCTTCTGCATTTTTTCTGCGTTCCTCTGCTTTTTGGCGAGCTGCTTCTGATTTATTTTTCTCAATCTCAGCTTTCAATTTATCTTCATTGATTTTGTCTTGTCTGGCACGACGAATTTCATCTGTTTCTGTTGAACGTTTATATTCCAAATATTCAGGGTTATCAGAAAAAGATGCCGCACAATTAGGACATTTATCTTTACTTTCAATATCAATGGTTGATTCGCAAAATTCACAAGTTATAAAATACGCCATAATCCCCTCAAAACTCTCTTTATTTTCACTTTATCAAAATTATTAATTTGTTCACTTCTGTATTATATGAAACTATCATTTTTCTTGCTAGCTATTCTATCAAAAACGTACTATGATATGTCCATTGTATAAAATTCAATCTCTTTTGAAAGGAGATTTTATGAATTATAAAAAAATCTTAACAATTCAAGATATTTCTTGCTTAGGTCAATGCTCTTTAACGGTTGCATTACCAATATTATCTGCATGTGGCATGGAAACTTGTATCATCCCATCTGCAATTTTATCGACACATACGGCTGGATTTAGTGGCTTTACTTTCCGTGATTTAACGGAAGATATTCCTAAAATCAAAGATCATTGGCTCAAAGAAAATGTGAAATTTGAAGCAATTTATACTGGCTACTTAGGCAGCACAGAGCAAATTGATTATGTGCGTGACATTATGTCTTCATTGGGCATAGAAAATTGCAAAAACATCGTTGATCCTGCAATGGCAGACAATGGTAAGTTATACCCTGCTTTTGATGAAGCATTTGTCGAAGAAATGAAAAAATTATGCAAAGATGCGCATTATTTATTACCGAATATCACAGAGGCATGTTTTTTGACAGGTATAGAATACAAAGAAACTTATGACGAAGCTTATATCAGAGAACTTTGTGAAGCTTTGTTGAGTTCTGATAAACAAACTGTTGTTTTAACAGGCGTTGGTTATCGTCCAGGAAAAACTGGTGTTGTTGTTTATTCCAAAGATTCTTATGAATATTATGAACATGATTTGATTAGTGATGGATGTCATGGTACAGGCGATGTTTATGCTTCTTCATTCGTTGGTGCTTTATTAAGAGATCATTCAGCCTATGACGCAGCAAAAATCGCTGCTGATTACACAGTTGAATGTATCAAGTATACGCAAGATGACAAAGATCATTGGTACGGAGTAAAATTTGAACCAGTTCTACCAAAATTGATTGAAGAGTTATAGGGTTCATTGGATATTTAAAATTATAAAGCCGGTTTGATGAGATACTCGTTAGGTCGGTTTTTTATTGTTCAATTTTGATCAACGCCCTTACCTGCAGCATAGCCACTACATAATGCAATCGTGATATTATAGCCGCCAACTTCTCCATGGCAATCCAGAATTTCTCCACAAAAAGAAACATTCGGATGAAGCTTGGATTTCATGGTCGCAGGTACGAGTTCACTCGTCTTTATCCCGCCCATCGTCACAAAGGCTTTTTCGATTTCTCGAGGTTTCATAATCGTGAATGTGGGACGGAATAATTGTTGCCGTAAATCGAGTAACTGTTGCTTGGACCACTGTTCTAACGTTTTTTCTATATCCACAATATCTTTTAACACTGTATCCACATAGCGTTTCGGCATCCACCCTTTGAGTGTGGTTTTTATTAGTCCTTTCTCAAGTGGTACTTCGTTCAACTCGAATTGAATCTTGACTTCAAATCCTTTGTCTATGGCCGTGACACATGATTCAGAAATTCTTAATATCCCAGGTCCACTAAAACCGAAATGGGTAAAAATCAAATCATCCTCTGTATTGGCAATTGGTTTCTTTTTTTGATCAGAAAAAACCGAGATTGGAATATTCTCTAATGATATGCCTTGCAGTTCTTGCGGTACTTGCGCAACTAATGCAACTTCTGCTGGTAATAATTTCGTCACTGTATGGCCAAGTTTTTTTGCCAGCTTATAACCAGAACCATCACTACCTGTCACAGGAAAAGATTTCCCTCCTGTTGCGACGATAAAATGATCTCCATAATATTTGCCTCGATTGGTGTTGATCCCAATCACCTTATGATCTTTGATGATCCAATCGAGCACTTTGGTCTCTAAATGCGTCTCGATATTTTCATCTTTTAAGGCTTTTACGATTGAACTTGCACGATTGGATTTTGGCCACATCTGATTGTTTTTTTCTTCAACGAGAGGACAACCTCTAGATGCGAAGAATTCAATTATTTGGCTTGGTGGAAAAGAATTCAACGCACTATGCAAAAACTTACTCGATTTATTTAAATGTCTGAGTAAATGTTGCGGTTCTTTATTATTCGTGACATTACAACGTCCGTTACCCGTCAGGAGTAATTTTGATCCTACTTGTTTTTGGGAATCTAATAAAATAACATGATGAGATTTATCTATACTTCTTGCCGCCATCAAACCTGCTGGACCGGCACCTATTACGATTACTTTCATATGCTCATTCTCATTCATTATTCAATGTTTTTCACAATTTGCTCAGCAACTTTGATACCATCCACTGCAGCAGACATAATACCGCCAGCATATCCAGCACCTTCGCCAGCTGGATAAAGGTTTTTGATATTGGATTGCATTGTCTCGTCTCGGAAAAATCTCACCGGAGATGAACTTCTCGTTTCTGGACCTTTGAACATCATTTCTTGATTGGCAAAACCGTGTAATTTTTTGTCTAGTTTTGGCAAAGCCTCGATAATTGATTGTTTAGCAAAATCAGGCATTGCTTCGGCTAATGTTGATTGTGCGAATTCGCCTAGCGAAGTTTCGAGCAGATGATAGCCTCTACTTAATCCATAGGCTTTGTGTTCCCATTTTTCTTGAAATAAAATCCCTGCTAACGGATGGTCGGATTCAAAATCTGACTTTCGCACATCAACGAGCAAAGCACTATTAGCAAAAAGACTGTCCCGCGCATGATAACTCATCCCGTTCGAGAGGACTTGTCCTGCTCCAGATGATGAAAGAATGACTTCGCCTCCAGGGCACATACAGAAAGTGTAAACGCCTCTGCCCTCACTCGTTTTGCAATTCAGCTTATAAGCAGCTGCTCCCAGTTTTTTCGCTAAAGAGGGATCCCCATATTGCGCGGCATTAATGAGCTCTTGTGGATGTTCAATTCTTGCCCCAATTGAAAAAGCTTTTTGATCCATCTGAACACCTTTCTCAAAACAAAATCGAAAGGTCTCTCTCGCACTATGGCCAATGGAAAGAATCAACTTATCACAAGGCATTTCATGTGTGCCTTGACTATTCTGGATGATTATTTTTTCTATGGATTGATTTTTTGTCTGAATATCGATTAATTTTGTCCCAAACAAAACACGCCCACCAAGACGAATAATTTCTTCTCGAATATTTTTGACTATACCTTTTAACTCATCTGTCCCGATATGCGGTTTATGTTGATATAAAATTTCATCCGGTCCACCAAAATGATGCAGCTCTTGCAGCACCTTATAGATTCTCGAATCATTAATTCCCGTTGTTAATTTTCCATCCGAAAAAGTACCAGCTCCACCTTCACCAAATTGCACATTGGACTCTTCATTCAAGATCCCTTGTTCCCAGAAAGTCTGCACATCTTTTGTTCTTGTGTCCACGTCATTTCCGCGTTCGATAATCGTCGGCTGATAACCGAGTTGCGCTAATGTAAGTCCCGCAAACATCCCTGCAGGGCCAAACCCCACGATGATAATTTGTTTGTCTTTTGGGAGCTGTGTCTGTGGATAAACATACTCTCGGCTATTGGCGCGAGGTAAATTCAATTGTTTATTGGTTGAAAAATCAACTGTATAGACTAAAAAAATTGAATTCTTCTTACGCGCATCAATTGATTCACGAACCACTTCTATGTCGTGAATCTCTTTCTTTGAAATGCGCAACTTCTTCGCAATTTTCTCAGGAATTGCTTCCTTACTCTCATCTAGCCTTAATTTTATTTCTGAAATTCTATATCGATTTATCATTTTTATAATTTAGCTTAATTGCTAGGATTGGGCAAGAATGTGTTTGGGTGATTTGATGTTTGGTTTATTGGATTTTGCGTTGGGACAATAATTGTTTCGCT
>CAYFSZ010000075.1:0-2131 GCA_964346085.1 uncultured Mageeibacillus sp.
GTAACTCTCAGCTACATCACATACAAAACAAAGTCTTCTAAGCTAATTCTTCCAACCGATCAACTAACTTCCCAACAAAATCAATCATGTTTTGTAAAGGCATTTCAGTTGTTAAATCAACGTTTGCTAATTTTGCATGCTCGATAACATTTAATGGTCCACCAGTTGATAAAAATTTCTTCCACATATTCACTTGCTCTTCAGGTTTTTTCTCTAAGTTTACATAGAAATCAGTTGAGACAACTAAACTTGCACTATAAGTATAAGAATAGAGATTCATATAATAGTGTGGTTGGCGCATCCAAGTTTTTTCGGCGCCTTTGTCAAAAATGACAGTATCACCCCAGAATGTTTTGAGAACACCTAGATAAATCTCATCTAAATCATTTGCGGATAAAGATTCACCATCAGCGATTTTATCCATCACGATTCTTTGGAAAGCGCCCTCCAATAAATGAGTGACAGCATTGTGATAATAAGTATTGCCGATCATTGAAGAAATCACCCAACGTTGGAAGCGAGGATCTTTATTTTTTTGTAATAAACTATTTGCTAATAATAATTCATGGGCAGTAGAAGGAGATTCAATCAAATAAAATGGCATATCTGCTTCTAATAAATGATTGTTTTCTGCGCATAAAATGCTTTGGGCGGCATGTCCTAATTCATGCGCTAAAGTGAACACTTCACTTAATTTCCCAGACCAATTAAGTAGAATATAAGGATGTGCTTCAGGAACTCCAGTGCAGAAACCACCCGTAGATTTGCCAAGATTCTGAGCAAAGTCTGTCCATCTTTCAGGGAAGCTTGCCATCATCATATCATGATATTCATGACCCATAATTTTCATTGCATCAGAAATGTATTGTTCTGCCTCTTTGATTGTGACTTCAGGCTCATACTCAGCGTCAAGCGGAGCCAATAGATCAGCATAATGCAATTCATCCAGTTGATACTCTTTTTGAATTAATTTTGCATAGCGACGCATATGAGGTGCTAAGTCATGTAAGAGCATATCAATTTGACGATCGTATAATTCCCTTGTGCTCTTTTGGCGGAATAGAGCAGCTTCAGTCGCATTTTCAAATCCTCTTAATTTCGCTATTGTTTCATTCTTTTGAAATGTGCCAAGCATGAGTGCAGCATTGGTATTATGGTATTTTTCTAAAGTTTCAGAAAAAGCTTTAAAAGCATTTCTTCTTATTTCAGCATTTTTATCACGCGCATAATTATTTTCAAAAGATACATAACTTAGAGGATACTCTTGCCCATTTGCCTCAAAATTAGGGAATGTCATATCTTGAGCCTTGATGATTTCATAAACTGAATAAGGCAAAGAGAATGAAGGGCTAAGTGCAGCTAAGACTTTTTCGGTTTCTTGCGATAATAGATGTTCTTTTTCTTCTAGTTTATCTTTCAAGAAATATTTATATTCATTTGTTTCCTGAATTGCTTTTTCGAAAACAGAATCCTCAATTTGCGCTAATTCTGAATCGAAGAAAGAAATTGCAGCACCAGTTCTTGCTAACAATGCAGTGATTTCTTGATTCCATTTTCCTAATTCATCATTACGCATATCGACTGAAAAACGTAAGCTAACATAAATCTGAATGCGATAAATGAGTGAGACTAATTCTTCATAATCTTTGACTGCAGCAAGCAAGAATTCTGAAGAGTCACTATTGGCTAGTTTTCCTTGATACTTTTCAGTAAAAGTAGAAGTCTTTTCAACTAACTCTACTTGTGCTGTTTTACATACTTCATCCGTCGAAAAAATAGAGGTTAAGTCCCAAGTTTCTTGAACAGGTACTTGAGAACGTTCTGGCAGTGTATTTTTAAGTGTCATAATATTCCTTTCTTTCTGCTCAAAGTAGATTGGTTAGAACAGATAAATTGATTTGTATTCAATTCATTATACAGGAATATGCTGAGATTTAATTGGAATGACTTTTTTGTGTTTCAAATACGAGAGGATTCATTGACATTGTATGTTCAATTGGTTTCCAACCAGCATGAGAGAATAAGGCGACAAATGAAATTGGGAGATAACTTAGCATAAACAAAGGGAATGTAAAATTAAACAAGATTTTTTTGACTGTTGAAGTATGAATATGTTTCCATTCCGTGATTG
>CAYFSZ010000075.1:2231-6866 GCA_964346085.1 uncultured Mageeibacillus sp.
CGGTTGCCCCATGTTTCTTGGCAATTTCTGCGGTGCCATCGGTACAATTATCTGCTAGAACAAAAATACGAATCAAATGGGAAGGATATGTTTGCTGCTTTATGCTTTGAATAAGATCAGCGATGACAATTTCCTCATTACGTGCGCAGATAAGAATAGCATAACGATGTTGCTTGTCTTTGGATAAATCATTCGTTTTTTTCTTTTGGAAAACCCAAACAATTGGGATAAATAAGAATTGATAGCTGTAGCAAATTGTAAATAAGATTGCAATAATATAATTAATAGTACTTAATGTTCCCATAGTTCCTCACTTCTATGAATATAAACAATTCAAATTGTTAGTGTAGAAGTCTCATCAGTGGTACTATTTCAAAGCAATAATTCGCTAAGAGGTCTTCTCAATGCGGTATTATAAAACTAAAATTGTAATATTCAAGATAAAGAGGACAAGTAAATTATAAATTTATTGAAATGAATAAGAAAAGTTATAAAGATGGTGTAGTTTTGCTGATTAAGACAATAATAGAATCTAGCTTTTGAAAAAATTAGAAGAGTTTTATCTAGATTTGGAGAGATCTTATCTGTTGCCAACGATACATTTCATCAAAAATGAGGGGATTTCTTGAGATATACAGGCTGCTATATTAAAATAATTTTTAATATTAAATTTATAGAGAGTAAGAGATTTTTATGAGTGAAAAAATTTATGATGTAGTGATTTTAGGAGCTGGACCAGCTGGATTGTCAGCTGGTATTTATGCAGGCCGTGCTTGTCTAAGTACATTAATTATTGAACAAGCATTTGATGGTGGGCAAGTTGCTTCAACAGCAAGTATCGAGAATTATCCTGGTCAGATTCCTGAAGGAGAAAGCGGACCAAGCTTAATTGAACGTTTTAGTAAACAAGCAGAAATCTTTGGTTGCGAACGAGCACAAGATATTGTACAAGAAGTCGATTTCTCTGAACCTGTTAAAAAGATAAAAGGCATGATGGGAAGTTATCAAGCTCGAAGCGTGATAATTGCGACTGGTGCAAATCCGAAAAAAGGTGGATTTGAAGGCGAAAATAATTATATTGGTCTGGGTGTTTCCTATTGCGCAACTTGCGACGGTAATTTCTTCAAAGGCCAAGATGTTTACGTGATTGGTGGTGGAGAAGCTGCTGTTGAAGAAGCAATGTATCTAACAAAAATTGCGAGAAAAGTCACAATTATTCATCGCCGCGATCGTTTAAGAGCAGTGGAAAGTATTCAAGAAAAAGCAAAGAAAATTGAGAATTTGCATTTCATGATGGAAAGTGTTGTGGACTCTGTTTCAGGTGATGATGTTTTAGATACAATCAATGTTCGCAACTTGAAAACAAATGAAGTGACAACAATCAAAAAATCCCCTGAAGATAAATTAATGGGACTATTTGTTTTCGTTGGTTATCAACCGAATACTGGTTTATACGAAGGAAAAGTAAAAATGGATAATGGGTATATTGTCACAGATGAAGATATGGTGACTGATGTTCCAGGGATTTTTGCTGCTGGCGACTTACGTGTCAAAAAATTCCGCCAAGTCATTACTGCTGCTGCAGACGGAGCTTTGGCTGCGAATTCAGCCAAAACATATTTAGCAAATTTAGATGGCACTAGTTATTAATAAAGTTTAGAATCATGATGAAATAAAAGAGGACGGGCACGCAATGCGATGACCCGTCCTTTATTTTTTTACTTGAGTTCTAGAGAATTAATCTCTATCGTACGGCGACCACTATTTGAAATAATATCCTCGGTCAACTGATCTTCTGTATATGGACTGTAGAAGTTAAATGTTAATTCATCACCAGCTTCAAGAAATGCTAATTGTGGAGATAAAGTAATTGGTGCAGAAAAGACTTGTTTACCAATATAGGCATTCCATAAATTATCTTCAGATGAATTCTCAGATTGTTCAATCATGAAGTAATAATACGTGTTTCCTTCAATGGAGACGGAATGAATATCTGCAATTTTGGCAGTGAGAGTACTTTCTTCTTTTTGGCTTTCCGTTTCTGGTTCGTTCCGCAATCTAGAATTCTGACTGATTTCATAATTTTGAATCGCTTCTTTGATGGATGCCCCAACTCCTGTTGTTTGATAATTTTGGGCATCGACTAGTGCATACATTTTGACCAAAGAACCTTGATCCTTTAGCGCCATACAATAGGAAGGACGGCCACCGATATTTAATAAAATTGGTACCGTTGCATTATAACCTTTTTCTTGAACAGCTCCTTCAGCACTACGCATAGCCGAACTTTCATCGGCTGATGCCATTGCGTAATAATGAGTCTCTTTGGTTCTCATATTCACCAAGACAAAACCTAAGTTAGAATTATCTTCAGTTGATACAGAAGTAATACCTGTATATAAATACACGTCATCTTCTAACGCTAAATAGTTGTATAAAGCTGTGGCTCTCAATACTCCTTTTTGACCAATCCAGGAATTGATGAATCCATCTTGATATTGACCGTAATAATTGATTTGATTCAAAATCAAGTTTGCAGGATAGACACGATCAATCCATGTCGGAATTTCCCCCGTTTTATACTTAGTGGTTTCTCCAGTGATTGCATTACAGACAACAATTTCTGTCACATCTTTTCCGCCGAACCAACCAACCTGTGGCTTGATAATAGGAGCAACCCAAAAAGGAGTTCCTTCTTCATCAATTTCCATGACCGGTGTATCAAAAATGGCAAAAGGGTAACGCAAACGCAAATGTCGATTGATATTTCTGAATAATGGCTCGGAGAAAGAATATTTCATACCACCATTCACACTTTGCAAAGTGACACTACTATCGATCATATCGACTTGGATTAAACGAGGTAATCCCTCTTTACGATTGTTCAGCCATTTAATGATGTCACCATAACGTAGGGGAGTGACTCTAACAGGTCGACCTTGATAATTAATTTGGATATATTCTGGATCAACTTCAAATTGAGAAACTAACTCTGCGATTTCACCCATCTTTTTGCTTCCGAGACGTTGTGCGGTATCACGATCGACAGTAGGAATATCGGTAAAATCAACCTCAGAAATAATTCCAGGAAAATCCGTGTTTTCAACAGTCAGAAGTTTTGCATACGACCTAGAACGGAAGACTTCTGAAGAAATTAAATTAAAAACTCCGTAAAGAAGAATGAGAATAATGGGAATCCAAATGAGCCCACTTCTTGTGTTTTTTTGAAACAAATCACGCCAAGAGTTAAATTTAAATTGTATATTTTCAAAAAACATCCCCTTGTGACTTTGAGGATTATCTCGCACTAATAAGAAACGAGGTAGAATAATCAAACAACTCAGGATAATTAATTTAATAAATGCACCTTTATCATGTAAGTTGATTGGCGTTAAATCAATAAACCAAAATACGATGACGAAAATGGCCAAAAGAATATAGTATTTTGTTAATAGTTTTTTTGTCATGAGGATTCCTCTCTTATTAGCTACTATTTTTTTTAGTATAAACTAGACTTCTGGCAAATGCTATGGGCATCATCTTAATCAATGAAAAGAATATGTTAAATGATGGAACTTGATATTGATTTATTTGTCATGAATGATTAGTATAAAAACATAACTTAATAGATATTTCTTGGTGTAAGGGAAACAGGTGAAAAACCTGTGCGGTGCCGCCGCCGTAAATGAAGAGTGTTATCTAAAAACCACTGATATTAATTGGGAAGGTAGATGATACGACGAATCACTTCATGAGCCGGAAGACCTACCTCGAAAAAAGTAACAAAGCAACGGATCATTGTAGGTTACAAAAAGATAAAAGCAAATGCGGGCTATAATCAATTCTATTTGATTGTAGCTTTTTTATTTTTTGAAAATAGCTTTTTCTTACCTAAATCAATGATTAGATTCTTGTTAGGAAAGGAAAAAGTATGAAGAACAAGATCTATCAATTATTCTCATTGATTTTAGCATTTATGATGCTATTCCAAATTTTGCCGGTACAGGCAACGAATGCAGCAGAACTAAATGAACAAGCAACGTTAGTGGAAGCAGTAGAGTTGCTGAATAGTACCACCATGCTGCAGCCAGAATTCGGTACAGATACAAATCTAAACGAATTTACAGAAAAGTGGCTCGCTTCGAAAGGTTTTGACGGGATTGATGTGCAAATCGAGCCAGAGGAAGATGTTCTTGGGAAAAATTCTTCCGTTAAGGAGGATGGCACGATTGCATACTTTTTTGTAGATCCAGATACTGATGTTTCGACTTCTAATAATGGAGGGGAAAATCTAAAGATCACATTCCGGTTGTCCTTAGGAAATGCGACACAAGTCAGTCAGACAAAAACTGTTCGTTTAACTTGGGATGAGACAAAAGTAACAGAATTAATGACAGAGCGAGGATTGAATTTTATTCAAAATAATTTGAACACATTGATTTCTCCGAATGTAAATTCACAAAACCTCACCCAGAATTTCACTTTGCCAGAAATAATTGATGGTAAGGGATGGATGAAAACGAGTTGGACATCAGATAACCCCGCTCTTACTATTGGTATGGGCTCAACTAGTTTTCCAAAAACTTTCCCGATCACTGTTAAACAAACAGAAGATGAGCAAATCGTAAATCTTAC
>CAYFSZ010000076.1:0-6804 GCA_964346085.1 uncultured Mageeibacillus sp.
ACTCTGAAAGACACAATTCAAACACAAAATTTATGAATTTACGAGATATTTTATAATCTTTTTTGTGCAAAACATACGTTAATAAATTATGCTCCCGACTTTTGTTTTTTTCATGTAGAATAGTAGAAGATTTTTTGAGAGGTTTTCGATGATTCATAAAAATAGTGTATTGAGAGATAAGAATTTTATTAAGACTGTTATTCGTTATGCTTTACCAATGATTATTCAGCAGTTGATAACTTCATCTGTTAATCTGCTCGATAATTTAATGGTTGGTCAATTGGGCGGAGTATCGATTGCGGCTGTTGCAACAACGAATAAATACTTGATGGTTGCCAATTTCGGCATGATGGGTATTGTCACAGCAGCCACAATTTACCTTGCTCAATTCTCTGGAGCAAAAAATCAACCGAAGATGAAAGAATCGTTTCGCTATACTATTCTTTCTTCCCTATTATTAATTTCAGTATTTGTTGTTCTAGGATTCATTTTCCCAAGACAAATTATTCGCTTCTTTGCTGACAATGATGATTTAGTCAAAACAGCAATGTTATATTTTCCGATTGCAACGATAACGACAATTCCGCAGGCGGTATCGTTCAGCATTCAATCTTCGATGCGATCGGTCGGGAATACTCGTTTACCACTTATCTCTTCGATTATTTCTCTATTTACGAACGGAATCATCAACTATATTCTAATTTTTGGGAAATTCGGTTTTCCTCAGCTCGGTGTCACCGGTGCTGCCATTGGGACTTTGATTGCTCGTCTTGTCGAATTAGGATATTTGTTAGTCGTGTTAAAAATTAATTCATTTGAATTCAAGACGAAAATCAGAAACTTATTTAAAGTTTCTAAGCAGCTCATTAAAAATATCACCAAAAAAGCTATCCCTTTGTTCTTAAATGAAATTGCCTGGTCAGGGGGAATGGCTGTTCTCTTCAAATTCTATGCTTCTCCAGGGGAAACTGCATTGACGGCATTGCCAATCGCCTCCACTACTGCAGATTTATTCTTCGTTTTATTCTCTGGTGTTTCCGTTGCGACTATTTTAATGATTTCCAATCCATTAGGGGCGAATCAAATTGATGTAGCTCGTGAAAACGGATACAAAATGCTTTCATTATCCCTTTATCTCTCCGTTGTATTTGGTATAGGTATGATTATCGCTTCCTTTATTACGCCTCACTTTTTCAATGTCAGTCCCGAAGTTTTGCATTTAGCAACAAGATTTATTCAAGTACAAGCATTATTCTTTTGGATTTATATGTTCAATGCGCAAATATTTTTCGTCATTCGGGCTGGAGGTGATACCAAATCAACATTCTTAATGGATGCTGGCACGATGTGGTTATTAAATATACCAATCGTGGCATTTGTCGCTTATAAAACAAATGCAACGCCTATCTTAATTTATATTTCAGGACAGGCGGTTGATATTTTCAAAATGATTATCGCTAGACATTTTTTCAAAAAAGAAAAATGGTTGAATAATCTAGCAGCTGAAAACAGCGAGCTTGCAGATTAATATTCTATATAAACCGGCACAATAAAAAAGCACCCCGTTTAGTAAACTTGCGAGGTGCTTTTGTTAATTTGGATTTATTCGATTATTTTGCTTTTAAGAAAGCAACATAGGCACGATAAGTATTGTAAACATCAACTTTTGAAGTCACTTCGAAACATGAATGCATTGCGAACATTGCAACACCACTATCGATGACTTTCATACCAGTTTTTGCGAAGTATTTAGCGATTGTTCCGCCTCCACCCCAATCAACTTTGCCAAGTTCAGCAATTTGATATGGGATATCATTCTTTTCAAACAAGTTCAAAACATAAGCAACGAATTCAGCATGCGCATCATTTGTCGAATATTTTCCGCCCGAACCTGTGTACTTATTAATCCCAATCCCTTTACTTAAATAAGAACTATTCAATGGATCAGAAACTTCTGCATAATTCGGGTCAAATACATTACTGACATCTGAAGAAAGTAAGTTCGTATTCATATAGAAATCTTCAATCTCTTTACGGCTAGGTTCTCTGCCGAGAATTAATTCATGCAATTGATTTAATTTATATTGGAAAATATCGGATTGTGCGCCTGTATTTCCTTCGCTACCGATTTCTTCCTTATCTGCTAATAAAATTGCAGCTGTCTTTTTGACTTTTTTGATATCCATTAATGCACGAGTTGATGTATACGCACAAACTCTATCATCTTGACCATAGGCACCAATCATAGAGCGATCAAAACCAACATCTCTAGCCATTTGAGCTGGGACAATTTCAATTTCTGCACGATTGAAATCTGCTTCTTTAATGCCATATTGCTCATTAAGCAACATTAAGATTGCTAATTTAAACCGATCTTTGATGTCTTCATCTGGATAAGGCATACTACCAATTAGCAAATTCATTTTTTCTGGATTGACAAACTCGCTGACTGTTTTTCCTCTTAAATGTTTATCCAAATGTGGCAATAAGTCGGTTATTGTAAAGACTGGATCACTCGGATCATCACCAACATTAATATCAACTTTCGTACCGTCTTCGAGATAGATAACGCCGTGAATCGATAAAGCAGTAGATAGCCATTGGTATTTTTTGATGCCACCATAATAATGAGTTTTAAAATAGACTAGCTCATTTTCTTCAAGTAAAGGATTGGGCTTAAGATCTAAGCGAGGTGAATCCACATGAGATCCAACGATATTAAAGCCTTGACTTGGTTCTTCTTCCCCAATCACTGCAGCGAGCAAAGTTTTGTCATGCATTGTTAAATAAACTTTGTCGCCTGCGTTTAACTTTTCGAATTCTGAAACTGGTTTGAATCCAGAATCTTCCAATAACTGAACCGTATGTTCGATGTATCGTCTTTCCGTTTTCCCAAGATCTAATGCTTTTTTATAATCTTCAGAAAAAGCAAAAATCTCTTTTTTATCTTTTGCTTGAACATCCCAGCGATTTGTTCTTTTCATGAATAAATCATTTTTTAAATCTTCTGGTTTTTTCTTTTTTGCCATTGATATGCCTCTTTCTATTTCGTTAATACTTCATATATTATATTGCTTATTGTGCTAAACACAAATCAATGTGCCACTTGAACAACTGTAATATCTTGCTCAAAATTGTCTGAATAATAGAGTTGATCATCTGAATCAATGAAGACAGCGTGAACTCCTGGCATTGAATTAATCAGTTTCATTCCTTCCTCAATGCCCAAAGCAAAACATGTTGTGCTTAATGTGTCTCCATCAATTCCTCTTTCACTCAAAATTGAGACAGACACTAAATTATTATCAATTGGATATCCTGTTTTTGTATCAAGAATATGGTGATAAAATTTTCCGTCTTTTTCAAAAGATCGTTCATATGTTCCTGACGTGACAATCGAACAATATTCTGGAGATGCTTCGAGAGTGATGATGTAGCCTTCATGGAATGGGTACTGAATACCAATGACGAAATTTTTACCTTCTCCTTTATCTCCAAGGCAAAGCACATTTCCACCCAAATTAATAATCGCGCTTCTAATTTTGTTTTCGACTAGAACTTCTTTGACTTTATCAGCGATATAACCTTTTGCGATCCCGCCCAAATCGATTAAAGTCTCTTTGTTTTTGAATGTTATTTTTCCATCTTCTAAGGAAATATTCTGGTAGCCAACACTCGTTAAAGCCTGATCAATTTCTTCCTGTGTAGGAACATATTCTTCTCCCGATGAGAAATTCCATAAACCTGTCAATGAACCAACCGTAATATCAAAGACGCCATGCGATTTCTCCGCAAACTCGAGGGCTTCTTCAAATAAGGTTTCTGCTTCTGGAGATAATGTATCAATTTCTTTACGATTAATTTTGGAAATTTCAGAAGTTTTGATTTTCCATGACAACTGTTCTTCTAATTCATTAATGCGAGCAAATGCTGCTCGAATCACTTCTTCATAGTCAATACCATTTTCATCATCATAAATGCTAATGGCACAATTTGTATCGAGCATAAAAGATGTTCCCGTCACAATATTACCATTATGTTGAATCACAACCTGATCATCATTTTCTTGTGACTCTTGTTCGTTTTGTGAATCTTCGGCATTAGATGAGGTTTGTGTTTGTTGATTATTTGTTTCGCTTTGTGTTTGCTGAGTTTGACATGCAGTCAAACTTTGCGTTGCGATCATAATCACTAAAAAAATTTTCAATAATTTTTGCATAAAGCATTCCTTTTTTGATGAATTTACTTCATAGTATACTACATGAAAACAGAAAATCTTAAAGAAAATTTAAGAATTAGAAAAAAACGCAATGATGTCATATTGATTATTTCATTGATTTTGTTGGCATGTGTTTCTTTTTTTGGGATAAAAGCAACGCAAAAAACTGGCAATAGCGTGCAAGTAATATTAAATAATCAAGAAATCTATGATTTGCCAATTCAAGAAAATGCCTTCAAAATTATTCAAAACGGAAATCAATTCAATAAAATCAAAATCGAAAATGGACAAGTTTGGGTCGATTCTGCAAATTGTCATAATCAAGTTTGCGTACATCATGCGAAAATTCAATATGCCGGTCAATCGATTGTTTGTTTACCTCATAGATTAATCGTACAAATTAGTGGTGAAAGGGATGAAAGCAATCCTATAGATGCTTTCAGCTATTAAATAAATGAAAACAAAACGAACTGTCTTATTAGGTATGTTAATTGCCATTTCCCTTGTTCTGGGATATGTGGAATTTTCATTGCCAAATTTCGTACCGATACCAGGTATTAAATTAGGTTTAGCCAATATTCCAGTCATGTATGCCTTATTTAAACTGAAACCAATTCATACTTTCACAATTTCCATCATCCGCGTCACCATCATCTCTTTGGCTTTTGGAAATCTATTATATTTTGCATTCAGTTTGGCTGGGGCTTTCTGCAGCATCCTTGTCATGATAATTCTGAAAAAACTACAGTTGTTTTCTTTGACAGGAATCAGCATTTGCGGTGGTGTATGTCATAATTTAGGACAAATTATTATAGCCGTCATTGTTCTCGACGCTCCAGGTTTATTCTATTATTTCCCATTCTTATTGATTGCAGGAATCGTCGCTGGTATCATCATCGGTTTAATCAGCAAACTATTAATTGAAAGAGTTAAGCTCCCGTTCGCTATTTAGGAAATGATAAGAAAAATTGCAAACAGGACGAGCAAGGTACCCAATATCAATTCGACTAGCCCAACTTTTCGAGCATAGGCTTCTGTTTTTCTGCCAACTTTGAAATCCGATTCAAAATTATTGATTAGATTGTATTTTCCTTTGAAGTAAATGAGATATCCAAAAACTAAAAATGCAATGCCGACTGTCATCAGTATTATCTTCAATAAAGTCATCGATTCACCTCCTTATTCGTTGACACTTGTAGTTGAAATTATAACGTATCCAAAAACTCTAACCATTTTTTTATTTTTGCTTCATAGCCCATTTCAGTTGGTTCATAGAAGGAGTGATCCTTAATCTCATCAGGCAAAAACTGCATTTTTGCAAAATGTTGCGGATAATCATGTGCGTATTTATACCCCATCGAATAACCCAAATCTTGCATTTTATCCACAGGTGCGTTGCGAAGCGCAAACGGGATATCTCCAGTTCTTTTGTTGCGAACTAAGTTGAGTGCTTCGTCAATCCCTAGATATGTAGAATTCGACTTCGGAGACGTGGCAATCCCCACTGCTGCCTCCGCCAAAATTATTCTAGCTTCCGGCATACCTATCATCATGCAAGCTTGATAAGCAGCCACCGCAATCGATAGCATTTGCGGATTTGCCAGTCCAACATCTTCTGCCGCACAAATGACAATTCTTCTCGCGAGAAATTCTATATCCTCTCCGCCATGCAATGCTTTTGCTAAATAAAAAAGTGTCGCATCAGGATTGCTCCCACGCATTGATTTAATAAAAGCACTAATCGTATCATAATGCGCCTCTCCCCCTTTATCAAAAGCTGGGCTGCGTTTTTGCATACAGTCTTTGATTGTTTCGAGGTCAATTCGAATGACTTGATCTTTTTCTGGCATCGTTGTCAGCACAGCGAGCTCCAAACCATTCAAGGCTGTACGCGCATCCCCATTTGATAAATCGGCAATGAAATCAAGTGCTTCTTCACTGATTGAGATATTTTCTTTCCCATATCCTCTGACTTCGTCAATTAAGGCATTGTTAATAATTTGTTTAACATGCTGATCTGTTAATGGATATAGTTGAAAAACAGTTGATCTAGAAATTAACGCTTTATTCACTTCAAAATACGGATTTTCTGTTGTTGCACCGATGAGGATAAGAGTTCCATCTTCGACTTGAGGCAATAATGCATCTTGTTGCGCTTTATTAAAACGGTGAATTTCATCAACAAACAAGATGGTTCTTCCTTCAGGATTAAGAATTTGATTTTGCGTATCCTCGATGATATTTTTGATATCTTTCACACCTGAAGTCACCGCATTGATTTGCTTAAAACCAATATTGGTTGTTTTCGCAATCACTTTTGCTAAACTGGTTTTCCCTGTTCCAGGAGGCCCAAAAAGAATTATCGAACTCATCCGATCCGCTTCAATCATGCGGCGCAGCATTTTTCCTTGCGCCAAAATATGCTCTTGGCCGACATATTCGTCCAGGGAGTTCGGAGCCATACGATATGCTAATGGTTCATTTGTTTGCATGATTGAGTCTTTCTACTGATGATTTCTCTAATATTATTACTGAGTAATGAAGGATTACACGTTTTTTTTGTTATTTTCCCATTTACCCGTGTA
>CAYFSZ010000077.1:0-6440 GCA_964346085.1 uncultured Mageeibacillus sp.
CATTCCCATCATAAAAAGGATGAATCGTTTCAAATAGAAAATGGCTAATAATCATTCTTTCCATAAGTCCTAAGTTAGAATTATAAATTTCTAGAAATTCTACCATTGACAGATTGATTTTTTCTTCTCCTACAATCCCTTGATGAACATGCGTTAGTCCATCTGTGATATATACTTCATTTTTGCGAAAAAATTGACCATCCGGATAATCTTCCTTTTCTATACTTTCAAGCATAACTTGATTATATAAATCTCTAAGATCTGACAATGAATTAATCTTGTTTTTGTTTGAAAGCAAGAGATTCTTGTACGACTCAATAATAGACGTAATTTTCTTGTCCTCCACACCCTTGACTTGATTCATGACAGAAAATATGTCATGCCTCGTCGAGTAGATGCTCTCAATCGCATTCGTAGATTCAATTTCTTCAATGAAGAAAGTTTGTAGAATTTGTCTTTTACCAAAATCGCTAAACGATTCAATTAATGCATGAAGTTCATCAAATTCTTTGTTTAGGTTTTGTAATAGCACAATAGTATCTCTCATGAACGCATAAAAGTACGGCTTCGAAGTATTTTCTAATAACCAAATGGTATCTGCCGATTCTTTTAATCGACTTAAATACGCAGAAAATTCATCTTTTGATAATTGATAGAATTTTTTACCAACTTTCATGCTGAATGACCTCAATTTTACTTATGATATTTCTTTTTTCTATTTCATTTTACAAAAATAATACACTTAGATTTATTATTTTGTCAATCTAAGTGTATTTTTCTTCTTAAAACACACTCAGATTATAATTCTTGAATATTTAAATGTATTTCTTTGATGAAATATTAAAATCAATCTTGATTAATCATACGAACATCTCTTTGTGGGAATGGAATTTCGATTTGATGACGCATGAATGCTTTGTATAATTCTTCTCTAATTTTTCCTTTAATAGCCCCGAAATTTTCTGGCATGACAGGTACTCCAATGTAGAAATCCACGCTGCTCTCATTTAAGTTTTTGAGTGAAATAATCACATCTTTATCTTGCAGAATATCTTGAGAACGTACCGTTTCTTCAATAATACGTTTAACAAAATCAATATCGCTTCCATACGCCACACCAATCTCAACATCGGCATAGACAAACGTAGACTGCGAGAGATTTTTTACTTTGTTCTGTGCCATTTTTTCATTTGGCACAATGACAATGATGTTTTTTCCATTGCGAAGATATGTATCAAAAAGCTTGATTTGTTCAACTACATAAAAATCATCATCCCCTTCAATGAAGATCCTGTCACCTACGGTCACAGGGCGAGTCAAAATCAACATAATTCCAGATGCCAAATCTGTAAGCGAACCTTTCAACGCTAAGGCAATTGCAAGTCCAAAGGAAGCAACGAATGCCACAATTGACCCTGCATTGATTCCCACATTACTCGCTGCGATAGTCACCAAAATCAAATATAGAACAAATTTCAGAATGGTTTCGATATAGTAGATGCCCGATGCGCTCACGCCACTCTTTTTCATGATTTTTTTGACGATATGAATGAGGCATTTAATAATAATAAACCCGATTGCAAAAATAAGGATAACTTTCAAGAAATCAGTTCCCATTTCTATTAGGTGTTGTTTTGTCCAAAATCCAGGTGTTGTCAGCTCTTGCAAGGCCTCTGCCGCATTCTCTAAATTGTCATTTGCTTTACTAATTTGATCTTCCATGCAATTGTTCCTTTTTGTTTTAATTATTTTTATTATAAAGGGAAAATAAAAAAGCACCAAATGAATCGAATTATTTGATGCTTGTGTTAAGTCAAGTTAGGTTAGAATTATTTTTTTGCTAATAAATCTCTGATTTCTTCTAATAAAACTACGTCGTCTGATTTTGCAACAACTTCTTCTACAACTTCTTCTTCTTTTTTCATTCTCTTTTGTAAGTTATTTAAACCTTTAACCATTAAGAAAATAAATAAAGCAATTAATAAGAAGTTAATGATTGTTTGGATTAAAGAACCATAACCGATAGCTAATTCAGGTTTTACAACTTCGCCTGCTTCTACAACTGCTGGTTCGATAACGTATTTCATGTCTGCTAAGCTCATATCACCTAAGATTAATCCGATGATTGGCATTAAGATATCTGCTACTAAGCTGTCAATGATTGCTTTGAATGCAGTACCCATTACAACACCGATTGCTAATTCCATGACATTGCCTCTTGCAATGAACTCTTTGAATTCTTTTAACATTTGTTTTTCTCCTCTGTAAATTAAAATTTTGTTTTTGCTAAATTGAAAGGCTTAAGCTTCGTTCTTTGCTTAAGCCTTATTCTTTATATCAAATTAACTTTGCCAATTCAGTAACATATATACCCTTTTTGCATAATTTATCAAAAGATTCGGAGTCATTGCGCGAATTCCTATCTCTTCAGCTGCAAATTCGCTCAATTTACCATGAAAATAGACTGCCAATGCGCTTGCTTTCTCGGTTTCATTGTATTGAGCAAGGAAACCGAGTAGGAGTCCAGTCAACACATCACCCGATCCTGCTTTTGCTAATCCTGCACATCCAGTTGTGTTAATGTATGTTTCTCCATTCGGAAGCGCGATAACTGTTGCGTGACCTTTGAGGATGACAATGTTTTGCGAACGCACGGCGAGTTGTCTTGCCGCAGCTTGTCTATCCTGTTTTAAAAGTTCGGATAATTCTGGAGCAAGTCTTGTAAACTCACCTGGGTGTGGAGTAAGGACTGCTGGCGATAGATTTTGCTGTGTTCTTTGCTGTCCTAGCTGTTCCCAGTTTTCCATTGTTGCGAGCACATTCAGTGCATCTGCATCGATGATGAGTTTTTTCGCTTGTTCGAATAGCATCGGTAATGTTTGTTCTAGCCAGTTCGCTTTTCCGATTCCAGGCCCAATGGCAACTGCATCGTTTTGTTTTAGTAGTTCTAGCCATTCTTGATTGTTTTGTGGTAGTGTGTCGACTAATGCGCTCGGATAATTTTGCAAAATATCTTTCATCAATTCAGATTTTGTTCTCACATAGGCATAACCAATTCCAGTTGCCAATGCAGCTTGTAAGGCTAAAAGCAATGCACCTTGCATCCCCTTAGATCCACCTAGCAGCAGCCCTTTTCCGAAGTTTCCTTTGTGTGAAGTTGGGCTTCTTTGGATTTCCATGTTTTGAAACGTTTGTTGATATAATGTTCTTGGCAAAAAGATATTGTTTTCCAATTCAAAATTCTGCAAGGTCTCATCAAGCCATTGGCGATTCATGCTGATATCCGCAACTTTCACCTCCCCACAAAAAGCCTTGCCTGGTTCTGCCATGATGCCAATTTTTGGAGCGCTAAAGGTGATTGTTTTATGTGCATCGAACACGACATCGTCGCAAGCACCAGTATCACTTTCAATCCCTGTTGGAATATCGATAGAGATACGGAAAGTTTTTGTCAGTTGATTAACCTTTTCGAGTAAATTTTTGATTTCTTGCGTTAATGGTCTTTGGAGAGAAAAGCCTGTACCGAGAATTCCATCAATAACAATTGCTAATTCTTCATAGTTGATTTCTTCTAGCGTTTTGATTTTTCCACCTAATGCAAGGTATGAAATTTTGTTCTCTTCAGCATCTCCGGCCAGTTTTTTATCAGGAAAAACTTCGACAATATGGACGGGGAAATCTTGATTTAGCAATTGCCGTGCAGATGCGTAACCATCGCCTGCATTATTCCCCGCACCAACTAAAAACAACACGACTCCTTTTCGATCTGTCATGTGTTCTTTGACTGATTCTGTTATCGCTAGTGCTGCTTGTTCCATCAAGATCAACGATGGAAGTCCACTATCTTCAACAAAAGCTCTATCTATGTATTGTTGTGCAGCTCGATTAATCATTGGAAAGGTTGGTTTGATGGTATTCATGAGTCATTGCTTTCTATTTTTCCTAATATAACAAAACCGGACACTATGATCCGGTTTTTGTTTTAACTTCTTTAACTATCGATTATAAATATTTGTCTAAAGCAGCTGTTAATTCTTCATAAGGTCTTGCACCAACCATTTTTTCAACGATTTCACCTTTGTCGAAAATATAAATTGTTGGGATTGATAAAACTCTGAATCTTTCCGCTAAAGCGCCTTGTTCATCAACATTGATTTTGCAAACTTTTGCTTTTCCTTCATAGTTTTCACCAATTTTGTCAACGACTGGACTTACCATACGGCAAGGACCACACCATGCTGCCCAAAAGTCTACTAAAACTGGTACATCACTACCAATTACTTCTTGTTCAAAATTGTCTACTGTAATTTCTAAAGCCATAATTCCCTCCGAATTAATTATTCATTCATTTAGTATAACCGAAAAGTCGATTACTTTCATGCTTTTTGTTACTTATTTGTAATGTAAGTATAGAGCAGCAACTCCAAAATCTTAGTAACTATTGATACCTTTTGATTTATAATCTGTCAGCTTTGCTTTTTCAAAATCCATACTTGCATGGAATCTCTTTGTTGAATTTCATTAGATGAATTCTTGTAAAATGGAATCCTCTGGCACCACGCTCGGACTCACGCGCGGTATTTGATTACAAGCATCAAGTAGCCGCTTCGCTTTTTTCACTGCACGATTCAGGTCTGCATAGAACAGTCCTGGCTTGACATTATTAGATGGTGGAAGTTCCCCTTTCGCGTAAAGGTCCAATGAAATTTTGATTTGTTCTCTTGCTTTTGGCACGATGACACTATATTCATATGGCAAAGCCGAATTGACATAAAAATCCGCCGCTTCCAAATAGCCAGGAACAAATTTTTCTTCAGCTGCCGCAATCATTGGCCAAAAATCGATGGTTGAAATAGCCGTTGCTCCTCGATGGAACACATCACGGCTCAATCTTCTTAACACGCGCATATCCGTTTTATCCAAAATCGAATTATCTGCATAAAGTTTCGCATTTGGCATGATAAAAATCTTCACTGCGCGCGAGGCGTCAATTTTTTCAAACAACTCATTTGATAAACCATGTAGACCTTCAATCATGTATGCATCATTTGGTTCTGGGTGAATGATTTTATGTTCTTCAAAGAATCTAGACCTTGTTTTGAAGTCAAAGCTTGGAATATGGGCATCTTCTAAATTTTGAATTTTACGTAAATCTTCGTACAAAATATCCATATCTAATGTATCGATGCTTTCATAGTCAGGTCTTCCTTGCTCATCATAAACTGGTTCGGATGATTTGTAATAATCATCCATGGAAATCAGTTTAGTTGTGCGCCCCGCTTCGGTCAAACTCTTTGTGAACAAATTGGAAAACGTGGTTTTCCCCGATGACGTTGGTCCGGATAAAAATACCATGTTGATGTGTTTGTTGTTGAGTACATAATTGGAAATTTGATCAACTTGATGTTTAAATTCCGCTTCACATTCTTCAACGAATGTTAAGAATTTTTTGCTCCCTAATTTGCTTTCCAAATCTCCAACTGAAATGATTTTTGCTTGTCCTAACTCTGCCATAATGTCTCCATTGTTTAGATTTCTATTGATTCGCCTGGGTTATGTGTATAGGTGATGATCTTAGGCGTTTTTTGGGGTTCGGTGTTTTTTACTACTGCTTTCGTTTCGACAAAACTTGCAAAAGTACAGACCTCAATATTTGCTTGGCCGATTTTTTCTAACATCGCTTTTGCAAAGCCGGGATAATACTCAGGATAGGCTGAACCATGCATCGGTATAATAACTTCTGGTTGCAATAATTCGATTAATTCTTTCGACCCGTTGAGCAATGGTTCTTCTTGATAACCATCTCCCGTTCCACTTGGCAAAAAGACTACTTTCGTTGGCTTAAATTGGTTTTTCTGCTCTGCAAGCCAATCAAATTCCTTTTGAAAACCTTCATAGAATTCAGGCAAATCATCCCAAACTGCCAAGTCCGCACCATAATAAATTGAGTAGTCTAATTCTGGAAGCTCAAATAGTATTGAACCCCCTTGATCTGTTGAACCTGTGTTTGCAATTTTTATGCCTTCAATCTCTGTTATAGTCTGCGGCAAAATTCTGTGGAAATTTTCGTCCTTCATATAATCTTTGACAGAAAATTGTTCCTCATCAGAAAAGATAAACGGTATGTTATTGCTCAGAAATTCTTGAATCAGTTTTTCATCAAAATGATCGGCATGGCGATGGGATGCATAGCCAACGAGTTTTTTATCTATGTTGAGAAATTTGTCGATTTCGAAAACACCTTCTTCAATTGTGCCATGTATTGGACGACGTGGTGAAGTCCCGTAATCGATTAACAGGATTGTGTTCTTAAATTCAAGACAAAACGAACTGTGATTTAAGTATGTTATTTTCATTTCTGTTCCGCCAATCTTTATTGATGTTTTATTAGTATATCAAAAATTCGGGGAGGCTGGTGAATGTGGCTCATTTCCGTCCCT
>CAYFSZ010000078.1:0-6421 GCA_964346085.1 uncultured Mageeibacillus sp.
GAAAGAATTAAGAGAACAAGTTTCTAAATGTGATTATTTCATTGAAACTTGTGATTCGAGGCTGCCTTTATCGAGTAGGAATCCTCAATTTAAGAAAATATTGCAAGATAAAAAAGGAATGCTTTTGCTCACCAAATGTGACTTAGCAGACCCTGTTCAAATCGAAAAATGGATTCAGTATTTTCAATCAGAAGGTCACAAAACAGTGTTGGCTGTGAATGTGTTAAATCAATCGGATATCAAGAGAATTTACTCTGCGATTATTCAAGATAATCAAGCGATTATTCAAAAAGCCAAAGCGAAGGGTAGGCTCATTAAACCAATTCGCGTTATGGTGAATGGCATTCCTAACACGGGAAAATCAACTTTGATCAATAAATTGACAGGCAAGAAGTCTGTTCAAGTCTCTAATCGCCCCGGTGTGACGAAATCACTGACTTGGCTTAGAGCGGGAACGGATTTTGAACTCATGGATTCGCCAGGAATTTTATGGCCAAAACTCGAAACGATTTCAGAACAGCTGAAGTTAGCTGTTAGTGGAGCGATTAAGGACGATGTATTACCGCTCATTGAGGTTGCTTGCGGTCTGTTGATGATTCTTTGCCAATTATATACGGATGGCATGAATGAAAAATTCAATATGCAGGTTGAACAAGATGAGGTTTCCACTTGGATGAAGGCTTATGAAGTCATGGAGCATATTGCCTATGAATTGAATTTAATCAAAAAAGGAAATGAACCAGATCTCGACCGTACGGCAAGACGCTTAATTATTGATTATCGTCAAGGGAAATTAGGGACTTTCAGCTTAGAATCGCCAGACGTTGAAATTATCTTCCCCGATAATATGTAGCTGAGGAAATACCGATGGCAAGAGAATACAAGTTTCGCATCACACAAGCGGATATTGATCGATATCAAGAAATGTCCAAGCATGAAAATGAACTTAGGGAACAAGGTTTTGTTCATATAGCTGGCATTGATGAGGCGGGGCGAGGTCCATTAGCTGGACCGGTTTCTGTTGCTGCTTGTATTTTGGACCCTGACCAAGAAATTATTGGGCTTAACGACTCAAAGAAATTAACAGAAAAACGACGTGAATATTTGTTTCATGAAATCAAAGAAAAAGCCTTAGCCTATCAAGTAGTGTTAATTCCTCCAGAAAAAATAGAGGACTTAAACATTCTTGGCGCAACGAAATGGGGCATGGCGGAGGCTGTTCTTGCTTTGGAACCGCACGCTGACATGCTATTGATTGATGCGGTGCGACTCGAGGATGAACGCTTACCAGCACAGCGGAGTTTGATTCATGGAGATGCTTTATCAAATAGTATTGCGGCAGCCTCTGTGCTTGCGAAGGTCACGCGTGATCATTATATGCAAGAGCAAGCTTTGCTTTATCCTGAATATGGTTTTGAAAAACATAAAGGCTATGCGACAGCCGAACATTATGCCGCTATCGAAAATTATGGGATTACACCGATTCATCGCTTGAGTTTTTTGTCTAAGTTATGCTTAGGTGAAACGAAACAGAAATTAGATGAAATGGCAGGCTATCAAGCGGAGCAAAAGGTTGCACAATATTTCCAGCAACAGGGTTATAAAATCTTGGAACATAATTTTTGGATTCAACATTTTGGCGAGATTGATTTGATTGCCCAAAAAGGAAACCGTATAGCATTTATCGAGGTGAAAGCAAGAAATGGTGCAAATTTCGATGAATTAGGAATTAATGCAGTCGATGCAAAAAAACAATGGCGCATTAAACGAATTGCAGAATATTATATGGCTTCTCGGCACATTGATTTAGAAGAAACGGTTTTCCTCTTAGCCAATGCAAAACTTGACGCAGATAATCAGGTTGAAACGATCAAACTACACTCATTCTAAAGGGTTTTATTACGTTGTCATTACAACTTGATTGAACGCATTCCATTGAAAAATTTTTATGCTATGATGTTATTACAAATTAGTTTTAATAATCATTTTTCACGAGGTAAAACATGAGATTAGATAAACATAGTAGCATACCTTTATATGCGCAATTAAGAGAATTATTAGTGGAAGAAATCCAAGATGGTAATTTCAAACCAGGACAACGCATTCCTTCAGAATTAGATTTATGTAAAGAACATGATTTGAGCAGACCGACCGTTCGCCAAGCCATTTCGGATTTGGTGGCAGACGGTATTTTGGTGATCGAAAAGGGCAAAGGCACATTCGTAGCGTCAGAACCTGAACGTTTGGTTATTGAGCATTTTAATGCACTGACATTTTCTTTCTTGAATTTTGATACCTATGAAGGTGTTGGTTTAAAGCCAATCAAATTGATGGAACCAGATCCAGAGTTAGATCGTTTGTTCAAATTTCCACAAGATAAACCACATCCAGGATATTGGTTAGCAGAATGGCCATTGATGATGGATCGTGAAATTTTGGGTATTTGTTCTTCCTATATTCCAGTGCAAATGTTCCCTGAATTAGGTCAAAGCATTTCTGCTGGTAAACGCATGGTCGATATCAAATCCAATAAATATGCGATGTTGCCACAAAAAGGCAGCTTGAATATTTTGGCTAGACCTTCCAAAAATAAAGAATCGAAAGCATTAAATATTCCAAAACGTACCTTTGTTTTGGCGATTGAAGGACCTTTATTTGCAAGAAATGGTCATGTTTGCGAAGTGTTAAAAGTTGCTTTAAGACCTGATTTAGTACAATTAGAATTAAACTAATTATTGGAGAGAGTTGCTTTGAAGTATTTCGATTATACAGCGACAAAATTAATAAAATCTGAAATTCTAGATTTTTATCAAAAACAATTAGAAGAAAATAATTACAATCCGGCTGCTAGATATTCCTCGGGAATAGAAGCAGCCGCTTCTATTAAACGTTCTTTATCAGACATAGCAGAGATTCTCGGATGCCAACCTGATGAATTGATTGTCACATCTAGTGCAACAGAATCCATCAATACGGCGATTAAAGGGATTCTATTTGCTCCCAATCCGAAGCACAAACGCATTTTGACCACACTTGGCGAACATCCAGCGACCATTGAAACATTCAAATTCATGCAACGTGTTTTTGACTATCAAATTGACTATTGTTCTTTAGATAAAAATGGTGAAGTTGATTTGGAACAATTAGCTGAGCTTTTACAAAAAAATCAATATGATTTGTTGAGCATCATCCATGTGAATAATGTACTAGGTAGCACCAATCCTATCGAGGAAATCGTCCGCCTAAGAAATCAATATCAATCGAAAATGCCAATCCATGTTGATGCTGTACAAAGCCTAGGGAAAGTTGAAGTTCAATTACAAAAATGGAATGTCGAATTGGCATCTTTTTCTTTACATAAAATCGGCGTGCCAAAAGGAATTGGGCTTTTATATAAAGCAAAACGCACTCGCATTGAACCATTGCTACACGGTGGTGGTCAACAAAATGGCATGCGCTCAGGGACGGAAAATCCTGCGCTCGTAGCGACAGCCGCTTTTGCAATAAGAAAAATGGAAGAAAATCTCGTGCATAGTTCGCAGAAAATCTCTTCTTTAAAAGCATATTTACTTGGCCAATTAGAAGCTCATGGAGTGAAGCATCAAGTGCTTGATTTTAAACATTCTGTGCCACATATTGTCCCGATTTGTTTCCCGACTTTAAGGGCTGAAACTTTACTAAATATTTTGAGCTATGAGGGAATTGCTGTTTCCATTGGATCCGCTTGTTCTAGCAAAAAATCTGAACAAAATCCTGTTCTCAAAAGTCTGAAACTTCCAAATCATATGGATCAATATATTCTGCGCATTAGTCTAGATGAAGAGCTGACAAATGCAGACATTGATTTTTTTGTTGAAAAAGTAAAATTCGCACTTGATAAATATGCGATATAATAGGTACACTTATCATTATCAAACAAAGGAAATGAGTGAAAAGTGGAATATCAAGAATTAGTCTTAGTCCGTTTGGGAGAAATTGCTCTAAAGGGCTTAAATCGTAATAAATTTATTAATCGTTTAATGCAAAATATGCGCTATCGTTTGCGTGATTTGGATAAAATCAAAATTTATCAGGAACATACACGCGTTTATATTGAAAACAAAAAAGATGCTGATCAGCCTTTTCCAACTGAAGAAGTGCTAAAAAGAATCAAAGATGTTTTCGGCTATGTTTCAGCGAGTCCAGTACGTAGAATTGAAAACAATCAAGAGAATTTATTTGCGCAAGTCAAAGAGTATGTGAGCGAGCTTTTTGCTGATGGAAAAGAGCATACGTTCAAATTCGAAACCAAACGAATCGACAAAAAATTCCCCATGCGTTCTTATGAAACAAGCCGGGAATTAGGCGGCTTGGTTTTGGAGAATTATCCAAAACAAGCGATCGTCGATGTACATAATCCTGAATTTATCATTCATGTAGAAATTCGTGATGAAATTTATCTTTATCATCATATTCAAGAAGCGTACAAAGGCTTACCGGTTGGCACGAGTGGTAAAGGGATGCTGCTTTTATCAGGCGGTATCGATAGTCCAGTTGCTGGTTTCCAGATGGCAGCTCGTGGATTGCAATTAGAGGGAATTTATTTCCATACATTCCCATATACGAGTGATCAAGCGAAACAAAAGGTTGTTGATTTAGCAAAACGTATCAGTGATTTTTCTGGTAAATTTGCATTGCATATTGTCGATTTTACAGATATTCAATTAACCTTGAATGATAAAGTACAGCCTGAAATGCTAACCGTTATCATGCGTCGTATGATGATGCGTATCGCTGATCGATTAGCTGAACAAAACAAAATCAATTGCTTAATTACTGGAGAAAGTTTGGGTCAAGTGGCAAGTCAAACAGTAGATGCATTGCTTTGTACCAATTCCGTTCCAACTAGACCGGTTTTTAGACCGCTAATTGGCTTGGACAAAAACACAACAATCGATATCGCTCGTCAAATCGATACCTACGAAACTTCGATTTTACCGTATGAAGATTGCTGTACAATTTTTGTCGCAAAACACCCAAAAATCAATCCGAGTTTGCAAGATTGCGAACGCCAAGAAAGTAACTTAGATATTGAAGCCCTCGTTCAACAGGGTTTAGAAAAAATAGAAACAATCATTTTATAATTTCTGGAGGGAAATATGTCATATTCTATTATCGAAAAAAAAGATCCTGAATTATATGCTGCAATTCATCAAGAATTACATCGCCAAAAAGATCATATCGAATTAATTGCTTCCGAAAACTTCGTCAGTGATGCTGTGCTTGAAGCCCAAGGTTCCGTTCTAACCAACAAATATGCCGAAGGTTATCCTGGCAGACGATATTATGGTGGTTGTGAATTTGTTGATATTGCAGAAAGCCTCGCCATCGAAAGAGCAAAAAAATTATTTGGTGCTGATCATGTCAATGTGCAACCACATTCTGGTGCACAAGCAAATACAGCTGTATATTTTGCCATGTTAAGCCCAGGCGATAAAATCTTAGGGATGGATTTGAGTCATGGTGGCCATTTAACTCATGGCATGAAAATTAATATTTCAGGCAAATACTATGAGGCGCATGGCTATCAAGTGGAAGAAGATACTTGCCGTTTAGATTATGATCATGTTTTAGCGAGAGCAAAAGAAGTACAGCCAAAAATCATTGTCGCTGGCGCAAGTGCTTATCCAAGAGAAATCGATTTTTCTAAATTCAGAGAAATTGCTGATGAAGTTGGTGCATATTTATTTGTTGATATGGCCCATATTGCTGGTTTGGTAGCGACAGGTTATCACATGAGCCCGGTTCCATATGCAGATTTTGTCACAACAACAACTCATAAAACATTACGTGGTCCTCGTGGCGGCATGATCATGTGTAAAGAAGAATATGCAAAGAAAATTGATTCTGCTATTTTTCCAGGAACACAAGGTGGTCCATTAATGCATGTCATCGCTGCAAAAGCAGTGGCTTTCGGCGAAATTTTAGCTCCAGAGTTTAAAGAATATGCGCATCAAATTATCAAGAATGCAAAAGCCTTAGAAGAAGGTTTCAGAAAACATAATTTAAAGATGGTTTCTGACGGCACTGATAATCATTTGATTTTACTTGATTTAAGAGGAACTGGCATTTCAGGAAAAGAACTCGAAAAACGTTTGGATGAAGTGAATATCACAGCAAATAAAAACGGCATTCCGTTTGATACAGAAAAACCAACCATCACGAGTGGCTTGCGTGTGGGAACACCTGCGGTGACAACTAGAGGATTAGTAGAAGAAGATATGTTTGAAATCGCAGAATTAATTGCTTTATCGATTTCTGATTTTGAAAACAAAAAAGATGAAATCAAAGCAAGAGCAAAAGCAATTTGCGAAAAATACCCGTTGTATCCAGAATTGGATTAGAATTTTGATGTTAGTGTATGCCGGTTTTGGCTTTTGTC
>CAYFSZ010000079.1:0-5055 GCA_964346085.1 uncultured Mageeibacillus sp.
TTTCCTAGCGTTGGTGCAGCAACTGCGGTTCTACTAAAGCTAACAATGGAACCTAATCCTGTCATCGCACCTGAAATCATAAAGATTGCCATGATGGCTAATCCTACAGGAATCCCCGCCAAACGAGAAGCTTCTTTGTTCCCTCCAGCCATTTTGATTGATCGTCCAATATACGTTCTAGACTGAATGAAATATAAAATCACTAATGCGATTAAAAATAAAATAAAAGAGAAAGCTACAAACCCGACGCTCCCCGAACCAATAAGTTTAAAAATGGAAGAATCATTCTTTAATGATCTCATATATTGTGTTGATCCATTACTGATGAGCAATGCCAAAGCACTATGCACCATACTCATACCATATGTTAAGAATAAAGCATCCGCTTGTGTAGTAGCACCAGAAGAAAGAACTAGTAAACTATTTACTGCTCCGCATAATGCGCCAAGTGCAATGCCGATTACGAGGGCACCAACTTGTCCGACTATATCAATCATCATAATAGTCACAACAGCAACTAGCGAGAAGATTCCGCCGACAGATAGGTCAATAAATCCACCAATAATAACAAAAGTCATCCCCAGAGACACCATGATTAATGGACCAAATTGTCGCATGATATTTGTCAAATTCCCAAGTGTTAAAAACTTGGGTTCCATAACAACGGTAACTAAGATAATATCTACACATTAACAGCTGTTGCGAATGATATCTCTTATAACGATGTTTTCTTATTTCCTCTAAAGCATAAACTAAAGCCTAATGATTTAGTCATTGCTATTTCTGGTAGCGGAAATTCTGAAAATGTAATAAAAGCAATTGAATATGCTAAATCAATTGGTGCAAAAACCGTCGGTTTAACTGGCTTTGATGGAGGAAAGCTACGTTCTTTAGTTGATTTGAGCTTACATATTGATATTGACAATATGCAAATCGTCGAAGATTTACATCTAATTATTAACCATTTAACAATGTATGCGTTCACGCACTAAACACGAAACAGATTCATCGTTATTTTCTTCGTTTGCTTACAAGAAGGTATTAACTTGCTAAAAAATATCACAATAGTGATTTCTATCACAGACCCAGTTTTTTTATTCTGTAAAATAAAGTCATAAGTAAATTTTCTATAAATATGAAAGGAAATAAGTATGGCAATTACAAAGACAGAACAAATGAACAATGCCTGGGCTGGTTTTAATTTAGGCGCTTGGGCGGAAGAAATTAATACAAGAGATTTTATTCAAAAAAATTATACTCCATATACGGGAACTGATTCCTTCTTAGCTGAACCAACTGAGAATACTTCTTTTTTATGGAACAAAGCGAATCAAATGATTCAAGAGGAAGTGAAGAATAAAACGGTCACTGTTGACTTAGAGCATTTCAGTGGCATCGATAATTTTGATGCTGGATATATTGATAAAGACAAAGAAGTGATTGTTGGATTACAAACTGATGCTCCGATGAAACGTATGATTAATCCATATGGTGGTTTCCGTATGGTACAGGCTTCCCTCGCCGCTTATGGTTATGAGCTTGATCCTACAATGGGTAAGCATTTTTCTGAATATCGCAAAACTCATAACGAGGGTGTTTTTGATGCATACACGGAAGAAACAAGAAAAGCAAGAACCGTTGGTTTGTTGACTGGATTACCTGATGCTTATGGACGTGGCCGTATTATTGGTGATTATCGCCGTGTTGCTTTGTACGGTATTGATGCATTAATTGCTGAACGTTCTAAAGATAAAGCTGATGTTAAAGGCAATGCGACTGAAGAAACCATTCGTCATCGTGAAGAAATGTCTGAACAAATTCGTGCATTACATGCAATGAAATCCATGGCTGAAAAATACGGTTTTGATATTGGTCGTCCGGCAGAAAATGCAAAAGAAGCTGTGCAATGGTTATACTTTGGTTATTTAGCAGCAGTAAAAGAAAACAATGGTGCAGCGATGAGTTTAGGCCGTAATACTGCTTTCCTTGATATTTATATTCAACGTGATTTAGAAAACGGAACATTAACTGAGCAAGAAGCCCAAGAATTAATCGATCAATTTGTAATCAAATTAAGATTGGTTCGTCATTTGCGCACACCTGAGTACGATGAATTATTTGCTGGAGATCCAACTTGGGTGACTGAAAGTATTGGTGGTATGGGTGAAGACGGAAGAACACTAGTTACCAAAACTGCTTTCCGTTTCTTACACACTTTAACAAATCTTGGTACATCCCCAGAACCAAATATGACAGTATTATGGTCCAATGATTTACCAAGAGGTTTCAAAGATTATTGTTCAAAAATGAGTATTCAAACAGACTCCATTCAATACGAAAATGATGATTTATTAAGACCTTTATACGGCGATGATGCAGCGATTGCTTGCTGTGTATCTGCAATGCAAGTTGGTAAACAAATGCAGTTCTTCGGCGCTAGAGCAAACTTGGCCAAAGCCCTACTCTACGCTCTGAACGGCGGCATAGATGAAGTCAAAAAAGATAAAAAAGGTAATCTCATTCAAGTCATTGATGGTATCGAAAAAAATACAGAAGATGTTCTCAGTTATGATGTCGTCATGGATAATTACAAAAAAGTCATGGATAAACTTGCAAACATCTATGTCAACACAATGAATACGATTCATTATATGCATGATAAATATGCTTACGAAGCTGGTCAAATGGCTTTACATGATCCTGAAGTTCATCGTTTCATGGCTTTTGGTATCGCGGGAATTTCTATCGTAGCTGACTCTCTTTCCGCAATCAAATATGCGAAAGTCAAACCAATTCGTGATGAAAACGGATTAACTGTTGATTTTGAAACAGAAGGCGATTTTCCAAAATTTGGAAATGACGATGATCGTGTCGATGAGATTGCCAAAGAAGTTTCACAATATTTCATGGATGCTTTACGTCAAACACCTACCTATCGAAACGCTGAACATACATTGTCCCTATTGACCATTACTTCAAATGTCACTTATGGAAAGAAAACAGGTTCAACACCTGATGGACGTAAAAAAGGCGAACCATTTGCCCCTGGTGCAAATCCAATGCACGGAAGAGATAATTCGGGTGCTTTAGCTTCCTTAAACTCAGTCGCTAAACTTCCTTATGAGAATTGCTGCCAAGATGGTATATCCAATACATTCTCTATCATCCCTTCTTCTCTTGGTAAAAACGAAGAAGAAAGAGTTAGCAATCTTGTGAATATCCTTGATGGATATTTTAAACAAAATGCGTATCACATTAATGTAAATGTGTTAGACAGAGCCTTATTACTTGACGCGATGGATTACCCAGAAAAATATCCAAACTTAACGATTCGCGTCTCCGGCTATGCTGTTCGTTTTAATCAATTAGACAGAGAACAACAAGAAGATGTATTAGCTAGAACATTCCACGAGTCGTTATAATCAGTTATCATAGTACTTAGAAAAGTGTAGTCTAGGCTACACTTTTCTTTTATCTAAATAGTATCTGGAGGAAATATGGCACAGAAAGAAAAATCTAATATTGTTGGCTATTTACATTCCATGGAAACAATGGGTTTGGTGGATGGGCCTGGTATTCGTACTATCTTTTTTTTACAAGGTTGCCCTTTACGATGCCGTTATTGCCATAATCCGGACACGCAAAAACTAGATGGCGGAAAAGAAATCACGCCAGAGGATGTGCTCACCTATGCTAAACGTTATCAACCCTATCAAGGTGAAGATGGCGGTGTTACTTTCTCAGGTGGCGAGCCTTTATTACAAGGAAAGTTCCTTGCTGCTGCTTTGAAGTTATTGAAAGAAAATCAAATCAGTACTTGTGTTGATACCTCAGGTTTTGGACAAATTTCTGCGTACCCATCGATATTCCCATATGTTGATACTTTGCTCTTGGATATCAAAGCATTCGACAATGAAACTTTTCATGAAATGTGCGAAGTCAATCAGAATCCATTATTAGATTTCATGAACAATCTTGAAAGTTATGGTTTTCATGGTCAAATTTGGATTCGACATGTCATGGTTCCAGGATTTACTGATGATGAAGAATCCATGCAAAGATTAATTCAGACGATTCAGCCAATACAACATTTAGTTGAACGACTTGAAATTTTACCTTATCACACTGCTGGCATTCAAAAATATCAAGAACTTGGTCGCCCCTATTTATTGGAAGGCGTTCCATCGATGGATACTCAAAGAGCAAAAGAACTTGAAAAATATGCCAACAAATTACTCGTCAAACAAGTAAGTCAATCAAGAATGCATAAATCAATTAGTTATTCTTCAGATGCGATAGAAAGTGAACCCCTGATGAATGTTTCACAAAACAATGACAATTTTTCCGAAAAAGATATTGAATTACTATCCAATTTAGGAAAACTCCCTCTATTAAAGCATTTGAATCCACAAGTTTTGAACGATATGCAAAATCGTCTTTCCATCCTGCATCTAGAAAAAGATGATATTTTGTTCCAATCCGGAGATGATCCAAACTACATGTATATCATCTGTTCCGGAGCCATCAAAATCTATACTCTATTAGCAAATAATAAGGAACAAATCCTCTATATTTATCGTGAAAACGACTTTGTTGGGGGTCATAACTTATTGGAAAATAAATCATATTGGTACACAGGAAAAGCAATTTCTGAAACCACAATCGTTGCCATTCCAAAAATCATTTTCGAGGCATATTTAATTGAGAAAAAAGTTGTCTTGAAGCAAATTTTAAGTCAGAGTTTTGCTCGAATTCGCTGGGCAGAAGATTTAATCAATCGACTGGCAATTGTCAATTCTTCGGTAAAGACCGCTGGTTTATTATTACGACTCGCAGAAAGCATCGGAGAAAAAAATGCTGATGAAACCATTTCAATCCCATTAGAAATCGATCGAAATGAACTAAGTAATTTCTCCGGATTAACAAGAGAGTCCTTGACTCGCAAACTTGGAGAATTTGAAGAACTCGGATATATCAAAATTGACCACGATAAAATCTGTATTCTCAATCAAAAAGCTCTCATCACCTATTTAGATTAAAAATAAGGCTTTCTCA
>CAYFSZ010000079.1:5155-6389 GCA_964346085.1 uncultured Mageeibacillus sp.
AAGGCTTTCTCAATCTTTTTGAGAAGGCCTCTATTCTTTTGGAAGATATTCCTATTATTTATTTTTTACCGTATCTCTTTTTGACTCGATGTAGCAAAGTGAAATGTAATAAAGCCCAATAAGCTAAACAGCAAGCTAATGTGATGAACGTAAACGCCGTTGATTGCGGCGCTAGTCCAACGAAAATCAAAATCGGAATACCGAATACAATCGCTGTTGAACTTCCTGTTACCAGATTGTTTGACATTGGTGTTGTAAAGGTTGGGTCGGATTGTCTTAACAACATGATTCCTGTACTTGCTGTCCCAGTCATCATCCCATACATTCCGAGCATTCCGCTAATTGGATATTGAGGATATACCTTTTTTGCCATATAGCGATCATAGAAAAATGTAGCAAATCCTCCAATTGTCGTCATAATGAAAAAAACTAACCATTTGTCTTTCAAATCTTCAATCGCGATAGAACTGATGCCTGCGATGACCATTGCATCAAATGCCAGTCCTGAAATGCGATTGAGCAAATAATTGTTGGGATATTGATGCTCCATAATTCTAGCTTTTCTTAGTTTTTGCAAGAAACCTCTTATTAATAGTGCCATTGATGAAGCAATGATAAAGTTAAAACCCCAGAGGATTGGTGATAATGTATTTACTAAACCACCCAAAGCATCAAATTGACTTAAAACCCAAAGCAATCCATAGATTAAGCCAAAGCTTGCGATATAAACAAAGGAAATCAATGCTAATTGAATACTTAAACGATCAACTGGCTCACTCAATGGGTGTTCATCTGCATCTTCAAAATCTTCTGTATGATCTTGATTCATACTACTATGAAATTCAGGTGGAAGTTGATCTTTATTTTTTAAATAATAAAAATATACGACTCCTCCAACACTTGCCCAGATAAAACCCATGCTGGCAATAGCTAGACCAAATGCCCTACCCCCAGCAAATCCTAAAGTTTCATACATGGAGCCAATATTGTTTGCTTGTCCAGGACCTTGTCCATACCCCATCGGGAGTAAAATTCCACTGGCTTTGAAGAAATCAGGAGCAAACGTGTATGCTGCACCGATTGTAACGATGAGTCCGATGACAGCCTGCATTAGATAATTCGAAACAATAAACATTCCTGAATTAATGCTTGTAAAAAGACCATCTTTTTTCTCATCAGCTGGCATGTCTTTTATTCTAGGGGTACGCAGACTAAGAGCAATAAATCCAATCGC
>CAYFSZ010000080.1:0-6229 GCA_964346085.1 uncultured Mageeibacillus sp.
TAATCCATGGTGTTCTTTTCATTGCTGTTCTAAAAACAGTTGGTTCTTCATCTTCCTTATCCATCCAAACAAAAATCATCGCAAATTCTTCAGCTGTCAGAAGATCTGCGATTTTTTCTTTTTTTCGGGATAAAGAAGGTGAAATACTTCATGCTGATCGCGATCATGCAATTTTAGGAATAGACTTCTAAATTTTTCTCTTTCATTGTTCTTAACGGAACGAAAAATGTCATCAAAATATGACTGTCTATCAATACGTATTTCACCATTCATGTAAGTTGCCTAATTTCTTTTGGATTCTTACAGTAATTCAATGCCCTTTTCTTTTAATTCATCAATCATATCTTGTGGCCAAATCGATGCTTGTACTTCTCCGATATGAAGTTTTTGCAAGAAGAACATACAAATTCTGCTTTGTCCGATACCACCGCCAATGGTCAAAGGTAATTCTCCTTTGAGCAATTTTTGATGATACGGTAATTCCATTCTATCAGTTGCACCAGCAATTTCCAATTGACTTTTGAGTGATTCTTCATCAACTCGAATACCCATGCTAGAAAGTTCGAGAGCACGGTCGAGAACGGGGCTCCAAACCAAAATATCACCATTCAGATTCCAGTCATCATAATCTGGTGCGCGTAGAGAATGGATAACTCCAGATTCCATTTTATGGCCGATTTTTTCGACAAAAATACATTTTTTCTCCCGGCAAATCTCTGTTTCTCTTTGTTCAGGAGTTAAGTCTGGATACATATTTTCTAAATCTTGGCTTGTGATGAATGTCATTTCTTCAGGAAGTAATGTTACATAACCTGGCAATTTTTCTAATAATAATGCTTCTAATTCTTTAAAAGAAGAAAAGATTTCATTCACTGTTTGATGTAAAAACTCGCTCGTACGATCTTCTCTGGTGATAACTTTTTCCCAATCCCATTGATCGACATAGATGGAATGTAAGTTGTCAGGAATCTCATCAGCGCGAATCGCATTCATATCTGTATATAGACCTTTGCCTACCCAGAAGTCATATTGTGCCAAAGCATAGCGTTTCCATTTTGCGAGTGATTGTACGATTTCGGCTTTGACTTCAACATCTGCCGTTTCCTTAACCATGAATCCAACAGGTCTTTCAACACCAGTCAAATCATCATTCAAACCACTACTTTTTTTGACAAATAAAGGGGCTGAAACACGTAATAAATGTAAATGTTCAGCTAAAATTCGTTCAAAATTATCCTTGATTAATTTAATCGCTTTTTGGGTTGCGATAAGATCTAAATCAGATTGATAATTTTCAGGAATTTTGAATGTAAGCATATAGTATCCTCATAATATAAAGATTTGTAGTTTTTTGAGACCCTCAGAAAGGTCTTTGCTTTCTATATTTTAGATGCCCGAAAAACATTGTTCTCGGGCACTATTAATTAGCCATATAAAGCTTCTAAATCATGTGGATCGAGTTGATCTCTTTCTGCACCGCGATAATCGTGAATGATTTTTCCGCCGCTGAAGACAATCGTACGATCTCCGTTCTTCAAAGCATCTTTGACATTGTGGGTAATCATCATTGTGGTGACGCCTGATTCACGGACAAACTTGTTGGTTACTTCGAGAATTCTTTCAGATGTTTGTGGATCAAGTGCTGCTGTGTGTTCATCGAGCAACAGTAGTTTTGGCTGTGAAATAATTTCCATCACGAGTGAAACTGCCTGTCTTTGACCACCAGATAATAAGCCAATTTTTGTATCCATACGAAGTTCCAGGTCCATACCGAGCATCGATAATTGATCGCGGAAAAATTTGTAATCTTTTTTATTCAGTGGGAATAAAGACGGTGAAGCTTTTCTGGTATACGCAAGCGCAAGATTCTCCGCGATCGTCAGATCAGGGGCTGTCCCTAGTTGCGGGTCTTGGAAAATTCTAGAAATATGCAAAGCTCTTTTATGTTCTTTTTCCCAAGTGATATCTTCATCATCTAAAATAATAATACCGTCATCCAATTCAAATGTTCCACAAATGGCATTGAACAATGTCGATTTTCCTGAGCCATTTGTACCAAGAATGGTGACAAATTCACCTTTTTTCAAATCTAAGTCCAAACGATTCAAAGCGATTTTTTCATTGGATGTTTCTGGGAAGAAAACTTTGGTCATTCTACGGATACGTAACATAATATCTTGTTGATTCATCTTATTTTTCCTCCCCTTCTGTTTTTTCATCTTCTTTTGTCACTTGTGTATTTACTTCATCTTTTTGATTCAGCCATGTTGCTGCCAAAGTTTGATGTAGTTTTTTCTTACGGCGACGATTCTTCATTTCTTTTAAGGTTGGAATCATCAAAGCCAAAATAACAATAATCGTTGAAATTAAATTCAATGAATAAGATGGAAGGACATCAAATTTCAGAGCAATTGCATAGATGAAACGATATATAATCGAGCCGACCAATGTAGAAATTAACCCCATCGTCACACCGCCTCTGCGGAAAATGGTTTCTCCAATGATGATGGCAGCCAAAGCGACAACAAGTATACCAGTTCCAGCATTCACATCAGCGAACAAATTATAATGAGCTACCAAAGCACCAGCCAAAGCCGTTAAGGCATTGCCAATTGCTAGACCAATCATAATCATCGTATCTGTATTGATGGATGTATGACGAACCATCGCTGAATTATCTCCTGTCGCTCTAATTGTCAAACCTGTTCTGGTATGAAAAAAAACAGCCAATAAAGTAGTGACAATCGCCACAATCACGAGTGTTAAAACTGTTTTTGTTGTTTGATCATTTTGAATTAATTGATCAACTTTCGTATAAATCGTGTCTTTGCCAATCAAAGAAATATTCGCTTTGCCAGCAGCTACAATTAAATTGACCGTATAAAGCGCAGTCATCGTCAAAATCCCTGCCAAGATAGAGGCAATTTTGAACTTGGTATGCAAAAATCCTGTGACTAGACCTGCGATGGCACCGGCTATCACTGCCATCACGATACCAAAAACAGATTTGTCTTGAAACGCATAAACGGCCGCTACAATCATACCCAAAGTGAATGATCCTTGCACCGTCATATCTGCAATATCTAAAATGCGAAATGGAATATAAAGTCCAATTGCGAGCAACCCATAAAGCAATCCCAATTGTATTGCGGAAAGCACTTGTGTAATTGTCATATCAAATCTCCTCAACTTATTTTTTGTTGATGATACACTCTTCAACAAAAAATGAATTGCCCTTCATTTCCACAAGGATCAAAAATGAAGGACAGTCATCAATATATAGATTTTTGTCCAAAAATCTATTCTTCTACTGTTTTAACAAATTCAACTTCTGCAGCAATGGCTTCTGGAACTTCTAAACCTAATGTTGCAACCTGATCTTCATTCAAAATTTTAGTCACTTTTTCAACAAGTTCTGGTGGATTATCTGCAACTGATTCGCCGTTCAAAATTCGGATTGCCATCGCACCTGCTTGTAAGCCTAAATCATAATAATCTAAACCAACTGTACCTGTTCCACCATCTTCAACCATTGTGCTAGCAGCTGGGAAAATTGGTAAATTATGTTTATTCGCAACTTGAACATAGACTGGCATTGCGGAAGAAACATCATTGTCTGTTGGAGAATAGAAAATATCTACATCTTCTGCTAAATTTTCAACAACTTGTTGTAATTCAGATGTATTGGTAATCGTTCCTTCTTTATAAGAAAGGCCTTTTTCATCAAGAATTTTCTTCGCCATTTCAACTTGTACAATAGAATTTGTTTCTGCTGAATTGTAAACAATACCAAATGTTTTTGCTTCAGGATAAAGCTCTAACCCAAAATCTAAAACAGCTTCAATATCTGCCATATCAGAAACACCGGTGATGTTTTTTCCGGCTTCTTCCCAAGAAGGTGTTAATCCTGCTTCAACAGGATCTGTCACAGCAGAGAAAACGATAGGAATCTCTGATGTTGAAGTTGCTGCAACTTGTGCTGCACCTGTTGCAATCGGCATAATGATATCTGGTTCTGAACCGATAACTTCAGTCATAATTGTATTCAATAAGGAATCTTCACCATTCGCATTTTTGACAGTGATTTCGACACCGTCTTCACCATATTCATCAATTAATGCTTGGCTAATTCCATCTTTTGCTGCATTCAAAGCTAAATGATCAATCGGAATCACGATAGATACTTTTTTGACACCTGTATCTTCACTGCCTTCAGCATTTCCTGCTTCGCCTGCAGATTCTGTCGCATTTGCATCTGTTGATTCTCCACCGCCTTGGCAACCAACCAAGACTAAAATCGCCACTAGCAATAAACTCAAAATCACATTCATTTTTTTCTTCATACTAATATCCTCCAGTGTTTGGCATATTCTTTAAAATTTTTACAATGCGGCTTGTCCCCAATCTTGATGCACCAAGATCCAAAAATTTCTGTGCATCTTCTAAAGAAGAAATACCTCCAGCCGCTTTGACTTTTACATTCGGGCCAATGTGCTTAACCATTAATGCAACATCTTCGAAAGTTGCTCCTCCTGTCGAAAAGCCCGTTGAGGTTTTGATAAAATCAGCCTTTGCTTCTGTGACTAATTCGCACATTTTGATTTTTTCTTCTTCTGTCAAAAGACAAGTTTCAATGATGACTTTCAAAATCAATTCATTGCAAATCTCTTTCAATGTTTTGATTTCATTGAGAACGTATTCATAGTCACCATCTTTGAGTGCACCTACATTGATGACCATGTCAATTTCTTTCGCTCCATCAAGGATTGCTTGTTTGGTTTCTTCAGCTTTTGCTGCTGTTACGGCATAGCCATTTGGAAAACCTACCACTGTGCATACTGCTATTTCACCATTCAAATAGTCGACTGCTCTTTTGACAAAAGCGGGAGGTATACAAATGCTAGCCGGTCTAAATCGTAAGGCATCATCGCATATTAATTTGATATCATCCCAAGTTGCATTGACTTTTAACTCAGTATGGTCGACTGCCTTCAAAATTTTCTCAACGTCCATTTTTTCATCTTCCAAAATTTTTATCTATTAGAACATAATTTTTAAATAATGAGCAAACTTTTTATATTAAGTATGACTGAATATAAAAACAATTTTAATTATAAATATACATTATTGTTGAACTTGTCAATAAGTGTCTTATTTTATTAGTTTTTTCTACCTTCTGATATGGCATCAATACTGTAAATTAGGCTATTTGTTATTCAATATGCAATGCTACTTTTTCTTGTGGAGCTGGGAATGCATAATTGATGAGTGCATTATCTGTATGATCCAATTCAATCTCCCATGCTTTGGCGTTTTCAACAACATGAGCTTCTGATGATGCTTTTGGAATTGGAATCACAATCTCTTGTTGCATAACAAAAGCCAGCAAAAGTTGGGTCATAGAAATATGATGTTTTTGTGCTATCGCTTGCATATCTGGATTTCTCATGAAGCGGTCTTTTTGATTTGGTTCTTGGCCAATCATCGGACAATATGCCATGATCGGAATATTTTTTTCTTTTTGGAAAGGGATTAAGTCAAATTCAATACCACGACTGAGCATATGATAGAGGACTTGGTTGACTTGGCAATTCTCTCCATTTTTGCACTTGAGTAATGCTTCCATCTGATCAACATCAAAGTTAGAAACGCCCCATCCTTTGATTTTGCCGTCTGCTTTTAGTTCCTCAAGGCAATCGACGGTTTCCTGCAAAGGTGTCGCACCTTGCCAATGAAGTAAATATAGATCAAGGTAGTCAGTCTGGAGATTATCTAATGTTTCGGCACATGCTTTGAAAATACGATTTCTACTTGCATTGCTTGGTAGCACTTTGGAAACAATAAACAAGTCTTCACGATTATAGATTTGAATTGCTTCTCCAATTAAATCTTCAGAGCGGCCACTACCGTACATTTCAGCCGTATCTATCAAGGTAATACCTAGTTCAATACCACGACGAATCGTATCAATTTCTTCTTGGCGTCGGCGGATGTTATCCCCGATAAACCAGCTACCTTGCCCTAAATTTTTCACTCTTCTTCCGTCTGGAAATGTGATTTCTCTGTACATGATTCACCTGTCTTTCTTTATTTTAGTATTGATTGTTTAGAGTGTCATTATACTATAGATTTTATAGGTTTTAGAACGAAAAAATCCTACTGATTTTATGTCTGTAGGGTTTATTTGTTTATGCATCGGTACTTCTGCACGGGTTTTGTTCGTTTTGCT
>CAYFSZ010000081.1:0-6121 GCA_964346085.1 uncultured Mageeibacillus sp.
AATAATAGCGAATTGCCACCAGTTAATAGCCATTCTCAAGAAAACAATTATTCCCCCAACATAAAAACAGCCCATCCAAATGGATGAGCTGTCTCGTCAATCAAATTAAGATTCGATTATTTAATTTCGCAATATTTGAAGAATTTCCAACCTAATGGTGTTGAATAGAAACCATCAACTGTATTGCTTAACATATAAAGATCTGTGTAGAAGTAGATTGGCATAATAGCGCCTGTAGACATTAACAAATCTTCTGCTCTATGCATCATTTGATAACGAACTACTGGATCTTTTTCAACTTTGATTAAAGAAATTGCTTTATCATAAGTTTCTGCCCAAGTGCCGTTTTCAACTTTTAAGTCAGCGCCTAAATCTGAGAAGTCGATGCTGTACATCGCTAAATCTTTATGTGCATCTTTTCCGTATTGGATATCATTGTTACCTGAAACTGTTGTCCACATATCTAAGAAAGAAATAGGATCATTGTAGTCAGCTAACCAACCATTACGGGAGATGAAGTAATCACCATTTTTACGTGTATTTAAGAATGTAGCCCATTCTTGGTTTTCAAGGCTCATATCAATACCAACTGTTGCAAAAGTTGCTTGCATGTATTCACCAATTGCTTGGTGGGCTTCATTTGTATTGTACAAGTATTGAATGGATGGGAAGTTTGTGAACTTACCAGAAGCTTCATCAAACTCGAAATATTTTTTGAGTAATTCCATACCTTCTGTCCATGTTGCTTCATAACCTTCAGGTGAAACATCATAGTAACCAGTGAATTTATCGCTCACACCTGTGTTTTTGTAGAATTCTGAACCATCAGCATCGCTCATACCCATTGGTACGAAAGAAGATGCAGGAACTTGTCCACCTTGAGCAATTTGTTCAACGATATAGGTACGATCTAATAACATTGATAATCCTGTACGGATTTCTTCATTTGCTTTTTCAGCTTCAACGCCTGTTAATGTGCTATCTGCAGGTAATAAAGATTTATTAATATTGACTGCAGCATAGTATGTTCCGATTTGACCTTCAACGAAGAATTCATCAGGATTGCTGCTTTGTAAAGCTTGAATTTCATTGGTCGGTACATCATCAATCAACTGCCATGAACCGTTTTGGAAGTTTGTTAACATATTGTTAGCATCATCAGAAAGGAAGAATTGGATTCTGTCCATTTTAATTTGATCAGCATCAATATATTCAGGGTTTTTCTCAACTGTGATAACACTGTTATGTTCCCAACCTGTTAATTTGTATGCACCATTGGATACATATGTTGCAGGATCTGTTGCCCATGCTTCATCGCCAACAACATCTTCACGTACTGGGAAGTATGTTGGGAAAGCTAATAATTCATTCCAATATGCAGCAGCATTTGTTGTTGTAACTTTTAAAGTTCTTTCATCAACAGCTTCAACTGCTAATTTTGCATCAGGGTTAGCTTGTTTAGCTTCTTCGCCTTCACCTTCTGTTTCCCAGATATCAGCATAACCAACAACTAAATCAAACATATAGTTATAGTCAGCAGCTAAATCAAAGGATGCAGCACGGTTCCAAGCAAATACGAAATCATTTGCTGTTAAAGGTTGTCCATCGGACCATTTTAAACCTTCACGCAAAGTGTATGTATATGTTGCTGTACCATCTTCATTCATTTCAGGTTCAACTAATTCTTCAGCAAGATCTGGTAACACAACTGCATGACCACTTTCGTCTATATCCCATTTTGCTAAACCTGAGAAGAGATGAACTAACATAGTACCACCGTCAACAGCAGAGTTTAATGCTGGGTCGATTGTGTCTGGTTCTGAAGCTAAGCTAACTGCGATGGAAGATCCTGCGAAATCATCATCTTCTGCTACTGGAGCAGCAGTTTCTCCTTCAGCAGCTGTTTCACCTTCAGCAGCAGTTTCACCTGCAGCAGCTGTTTCGCCTGTCGCATCTCCTGATCCAGAAGAACTGCCACATGCTACTAATGAAACCATCATGCAAGCCATTAATAGTAATGCGATTATTTTTTTCATCTTTTTCTCCTTTTGTTTCGCCTCTCGGCTAATTTTTTTATTCAATCACAAATCATCTATGACTCTACACATAAATGATTTGTGTAAGAATTAATATTATTTTTAATTAATTTCTGCCAGTCTATGACAAGCAACAAAGTGTTCACTGCCTGTATTATCTAAAGATGGCATGCTTTCTGCACAAACTTCTGTTGCATATGGACATCTTGTACGGAACGGACATCCTGAAGGTGCATTGAGCGGACTTGGAATATCACCTTGTAAAATGATTCTTTTATTTGCTCTCGCATAATTCGGGTCAGGAATTGGAACTGCAGAAATCAATGATTTCGTATATGGATGCATTGGATTGTTGTAAATTTCATCCGCTTTTGCGAGTTCAACTAATTTTCCAAGGTACATAACAGCGATACGATCACTGATATGTCTCACAACCAACAAGTCATGAGCAATGAATAAATAGGATAAATGTAATTTTTCCTGTAATTCTTCGAACATATTGATAACTTGTGCTTGAATGGATACGTCTAAAGCAGATACTGGCTCATCACAAACGACAAATCTCGGATTCAAAGATAATGATCTAGCAATCCCAATTCTTTGTCTTTGTCCACCAGAGAATTCATGTGCATATCTGGCCGCATGTTCACTGTTTAAACCAACAAAATTCATCAATTCGAGAATTCGCTCATCTCTTTCTTTTTTGCTTTTATAAACTTTATGAACATCTAACGGTTCGCCAATAATATCTGCAACGGTCATTCTTGGATTTAATGATGAATATGGATCTTGGAAAACCATCGTTGATTCTTTACGGAATTCATGAATTTCATGTTTTGTTTTGACTGGTTTTCCTCTGAAATATATTTCACCGTCTGTAATATCATATAAACGTAAAATACTACGTCCAACAGTTGTTTTTCCACAACCTGACTCACCAACTAAACCTAATGTTTCGCCCTCATTGATTGTAAAAGATACATCATCAACAGCTTTGAGCGGTTTGGATTTAAACATTCCCATTGGAATGTCAAAATATTGTTTTAAATTGCGCACATCCAGTAAAGGAGCATTTGAATTGACAGCTTCTGTTTCATGATTATTTTTCATTATGCTTCCTCACTTTCTTTTTTTGGTGATACATTGTGCGGCAAAATAATTGTTCCATTTTCCACACCATCTTTCACATTCATCCAGCACGCTGCGAAATGCTCATCATTGATAATCATGCGCTCAGGAACTTCTTTCAAGCAAACTTTCATCGCTCTAGAGCAACGTGGTGCAAAGGCACATCCTTTTGGCATATTGAGCAAATCAATCGGTGTTCCCTTAATGGATTCCAATTTTTGTCCCATTGTTGCAACACTAGGTAAAGATTTCATCAAACCCTTTGTATATTCATGACGAGGATTGTAGAAAATCTCATCTGCTGTTCCCTGTTCACAAATACGACCTGCATACATGACAATAACTTCATCACAAATTTGAGCAATAACACCAAGGTCATGGGTAATCATGATGATTGCCATACCGAATTCTTTTTGTAAGTCCTGCATAACATCCAAAATTTGAGCTTGAATTGTTACGTCAAGAGCTGTTGTCGGTTCATCAGCAATCAAAATATCTGGTTCACAAGCGAGTGCCATCGCAATCATCACTCTTTGACGCATACCGCCCGATAATTCGAAGGGATATTGTTTCATTCTCTTTTTTGGTTCATTAACGTTAACCATTTCAAGCATTTCCAAAGCACGCGCTTCTGCTTCTTTACGGTTACGATTGGTATGTAAGAGAATACCCTCCATTAATTGATGCCCAATTGTATAGGTTGGATTCAATGAAGTCATTGGATCTTGGAAAATGATACTGATTTTATTTCCGCGAATTTTATGCATGACATTTTCGCCAGCATCAACCAATTCTTCGCCATTAAACTTAATGGATCCGTTAACGATTTTTCCTGTTTTCTCCAAAATTTGCATAATGGAATATGCTGTAACAGATTTTCCTGAACCTGACTCGCCAACGATACCTAAGATTTTTCCTGCTTCGACATTGAATGAAACACCATTTAACGCTTTGACTTCACCCGCATCAGTAAAAAAGGATGTTTCTAAATTTCTAACTTCTAATAAAGCCATATTCTTTCTCCTTTTCTATTTACTCAATTTCGGATCGAATGCATCGCGTAAGCCATCACCGAATAAGTTCAAGGACAAAACGATTAACGAAATCATAATGGCCGGAATAATTAATCGTGACGGATAAGATGTGATACCGTTTAATGCATCGGAAGCTAAAGATCCTAAAGAAGGCATCGGTGCATTAACACCTAATCCTAAGAAGGATAAATAACTTTCTGTAAAAATAGCACTTGGAATTTGTAAAGCAGTGGAGATAAAAATAACACTGATAGAATTTGGAATTAAGTGTTTTTTGATAATCCAACCACTTTTTGCACCTGCTGTTTCAGCAGCTAAAACATATTCTTGTTCACGCAAGGAAAGAATTTGTCCTCTGACCAAACGTGCCATAGATACCCAATATAAAACTGCGAAAACAATAAATAAACTAATAATATTGCTACCGATTTTGGCAAGTGTGGTTCCTTCGATTAACGGTGTTAAAGATATGCGCAAAACCGAGGCTAATAAGATAACCATTAACATATCAGGTAAAGAGTAGATAATATCAACGATACGCATGATGAACATATCAATTTTGCCACCCCAATAACCTGCGATTGATCCAATCGACAAGCCAATCACCAAAACGATGATGCTAGCAAAGAAACCAACCATTAAGGAAATTCTTGTTCCGTAAATAACACGAATAAAGTAATCACGGCCTTGTGAATCTGTTCCGAAAATATGTGGAACGACTTTTTCTCCAGCCTCAATCATTTCTTGTTCTGTTGTACTATATTCAAATGGAGCTAAATTATTAAATGATGGGTCCATTCTTTTTCCTGGAACCATTCCTAATTGTTGTTCATAACTATATGGCCAAAAAAATGGTACCAAGATTGCTGCCAAAACAATCAAAACGATGATAAAGAAAGCAACGACTGCTACTGGATTCCTTTTGAGACGATTGACACTATCTTTGAAGAAAGTAGACGATGGTCTCATCGTCACGAGATACTCTTTTTCCTTCTCTGTTGCAGGAATGAAAGCATCTAAATCTAATTGCATACTTAATGGATTTTTTTTCATACTTCACTCCTACTCAAAATTAATTCTAGGATCAACGATTTTGTATAAAATATCGCTGATTAAATTCATCACAACGATCAAAGCAGCGAGTACAATTGTCGTACCCATAATCATCGGATAATCACGATTGATAATACTATCGACGAATGCTCTGCCAATGCCTGGAACCGCGAAGATTCTTTCTACAACCAGTGACCCTGTGACAATGTATGCCAACATCGGTCCAAAATAAGTAATTACTGGCAATAAGGAATTCTTTAGCGCATGACCAAATATTGTTTTTGATTTAGCAACGCCTTTTGCTCTTGCTGTACGTATATAATCTTGTCCCAAAACATCGAGCATTGAAGATCTGGTTAAACGCGTAATATAGGCTGTCGGATAAAGCGTTAATGTAACGATTGGTAGTACTAAACCACCTTCTGAAGCACCATTTGCAGGGAACCACATCAACTTCAAACAGAAGTAGATTAAAAATAATGTTCCCATAATGAATGACGGAATCGAAACGAAAGCAGTTGTAATTACCATTATCGCTTTTTCGATAAAGGAATTTCTCTTTAAAGCAGCAATTGCGCCTAACACAATCCCCGAAACCAATGCGATACCTGCAGCAATTAATCCTAATTTTGCAGATACTTTCATACCTGTTGCAATAATTTCTGAAACCTCACGTCCTCTTTGCTTAATGGAAGGACCGAAGTCAAATTTTGTCGTAACATCTTTTAAATAGGTTGTGTATTGTGTGAATAATGGTTTATCTAATCCGTATTTTGCTTCTAATGCTTTCGTCGCAGCTTCGGAAATCGCTTTTTCTCCTAAGAAAGGGCCTCCCGGAACGGCACGCATAACAAAGAAAGTAATGGTTAA
>CAYFSZ010000082.1:0-6042 GCA_964346085.1 uncultured Mageeibacillus sp.
CTGCTACATTCCGAAGTACGGCTTAGAGCGTAACCCTGGCAGTTTCCGTCCATAGCCGCGATTCACGAAGGGACGGCTAACTGCCTAAATCTAGTAGTTTCCGTCACTTTATGTAGCATTTTGCTACATTCAAAAGTACGGAATACGCGCCCACACCTTGAAATTCCGTCCCTTAGAGTAGCAATTTGCTACATTTCGGAGTACGGCTTAGCACCAGACACTTCGAATTTCCGTCACTAAGCAAAAATCCGAAGGGACGGCATATGAGCGCAAACCCAAAAACTCCGTCACTACACGTTGCTCTCAGCTACATTCAACGGTAGGTCACAACACTTACCAGTGTCGCTTATCAGTGTTCCTTACTATAGCCGAATCAATATGCACTCTTTAGAATTTTGTAATTTTCCAAGCTGAATAGTAACAAGTGATATGTTTTTCCATTTGGTGAACATGTTATAATTTGGACCAATGATTTTGTTAATATTTTACAATAAGTAAGAGGAATAATATGAATAACACATTATTAAAAACTATCGGAAATACGCCGTTAGTTCAATTACAACATATTGGAGATGGACGTATTTATGTCAAAGTAGAAAAAACAAATCCAGCTGCTAGTGTAAAAGATAGGCCTGCCATGTCGATGATTAACGCTGCAATCGAATCTGGTGAGTTGAAACCTGGCATGACAATCGTTGAACCAACTTCTGGTAATACCGGAATTGCTTTGGCAATGATTGGTACACAACTCGGTTACAAAGTTTTGCTCGTTATGCCTGAAACCATGAGTGTGGAACGTCGTAGTTTGATGAAAGCTTATGGCGCTGAATTATTATTGACACCTGGTGCTGATGGGATGAAAGGTGCAACTGACAAAGCAAAGGAATTAGCTGAAACGGATGGCTACTATATGCCAAACCAATTCGATAATCCAGCAAATCCGTTAATTCATGAAAAAACAACAGGCGTTGAAATCATCAATGCATTACCTGATGTAGCAGGATTTATCGCAGGCGTAGGTACTGGCGGTACTGTTAGCGGAGCTGGAAAAGCATTAAAAGAATATAATGGAGATATCAAAGTTTGGGCGATGGAACCAGCTGAATCTCCAATCATTACAGAAGGAAAAGCTGGTCCTCATAAAATCCAAGGAATCGGCGCAAATTTTATTCCAAAAAATTTAAATCTTGCAATTTTGGATAAAACCATTACAGTAACGAGTGAGGAAGCTGTTGCAATGGCAAAAAGATTAGGTCAAGAAGAAGGTCTTTTAGTTGGTATTTCTTCTGGTGCAAATGTTGTCGCAGCGCTAAAAATGGCAGAAGAAGTAGATGGTAAAATTGTCACTGTTCTTCCTGACACTGCAGAAAGATATTTATCAACAATATTATTTGAAGGCTAATTTGGAAGTCTGGCGAAAACTACTTTAGAGGATTACTATGTTAAAAAGATGGATTGAACAAGCAAAATATATATTGGAGCAGGATCCTGCTTGTCATACCTTATTCGAAGCATTATTCATGTATCCGATGATGAATGCTTTGTTCAATCATCGCATTGCACATAGACTTTATTTAAACGGGCATACTACCCTTGCCCGTTTTTTCTCACAGAGAAGCCGTAAAAAAACTGGTATCGAGATTCATCCTGGTGCAACAATTGGAAAGTTTTTATTCATCGATCATGGCATGGGTGTCGTCATTGGCGAAACAGCTGTCATCGGCGATTATGTCACTATCTTCCACGGAGTGACACTAGGTGGTACCGGTAAAGAAAAGGGCTGCAAGCGTCATCCTACGATTGGGAATCACTGCATCATTGGTGCAGGAGCGACCTGTCTTGGGCCAATAAAAATTGGTGATTTCGCAAAAGTTGGCGCAGGAGCTGTTGTGCTAGATGATGTGCCAGACGGAGCAACCTCAATTGGTTGTTCAGCCAGAAACATTCCCAAAAAACAATAATTGAATTTCTCATTCTAAAAAACATATTGCCCCCTATTAAGACAATATGTTTTTTCTTTCGCTACACATTCTACTGTTTCTTTATATTTCTTAAAAACTTTTTTAATAGAATAAAAATATTTATTCTTCCTAACCTTGTTATACTATATCTAACAAATGACTGGTACTTTTGTATTTACCAATTCAACTAGGAGTATTTAATGAAAACAAAACGGAAAATAAATTTTGGTTGGCTTTTCATAGCTACATTTGTCCTCATCTTATTGATTATTTTTTCTTATATGAGTCAACAAATCTCAAGAGCGAAATCTGATTTAACCAAAAAAACAAATTCGTATTATGCACTCATAATCCCAGCATTAATGATGAATCAAGAAGAAATGAATCAATTTCTCCAAATGCATGATGACGTTATTGCCGTGAATGAATTAGGGAAAGAAATCGCAGATCAGCATTGGCAAAAAATCGCCTCAGAAATATCTCCTTTATTCAGCGATCAAACAACAAGCGATCGCCATAAAAAAGCTTTTGAGGATTTATTTATTCATATGTTGGAAAGTAAGAATATTATCCTCGACGCAAATCAGAAAACCACAGAAACTTCTTCCATAAAATGGAATATGCTTGGTCAAGTTCAAATTACCAACTACTATGAAACACAATATAAATTTAGTGAAATAGCAGATAATGAGTTTTCTAAACTTGAGCCGTTACAATCTTCAAGTCCAATTATCACTTGGGAAAAATCAAACGGTGAATGGAGAATTAAACAAGCAGATTGGGTCATTCCCTATGGCCTTTTAAATCAATCAGCCACTGGCTTTGGCCAATACTAGGAGAATTATGGAAAAAGAACTTTATTTGTCAGTCAAAAATCTATATAAGTCATTTGGCAAAAAAGAAGTCATTCATGATTTGTCTTTTGATTTATATAGCGGAGAAATCCTTGGATTTTTAGGTCCAAATGGTGCTGGAAAAACTACAACTATCAAAATGATCATGGGTTTTTTGTCCGTTGATTCTGGTGACATTTTTATTCTCGGAAAAAATCATGCAGAAGAATATGAAGAAGCGATGTCGAACATTGGGGGTATTGTCGAAAACCCTGAAATGTATGGGAATTTATCAGGCAGATTAAATTTAGAAATGTATAGACGTTTGCATCCGAATATTCCAAAAGAGAGAATTGATGAAGTCCTAAGACTCGTAAAAATGGAAAAAAGAGCTGATGAGAAGGTAAAACGTTTTTCTCTCGGTATGAAACAAAGAATGTGCATTGCACAAGCACTATTACATCATCCTAAAATTCTCATTTTAGATGAACCAACCAATGGTTTAGACCCTTCTGGCATTCATGAATTAAGAGATTTATTAATGCATTTGTCCCATAACAACGGAGTTGCTGTCTTGATTTCAAGTCATCAATTAGCAGAAGTTCAAAAAATTTGTGACCGAGCAATTATTATTGATAAAGGTCGATTAGTTGATAATCAACCAGTTAATCAGCTGATTCGACAAAATGAAAAACAATTGATTGATTTTACTTTTCTTGATGAAGAAAACACAAATCTCGCTGTGAATGTTCTAAATTTAGGACATAGCACCACCCTACAAAGAAAAAGTGCGGATAGTATTTTAATTGCTTTAGAAAAAACAGAAATCCCTGAAGTTATTTTCAAATTGAGTCAAGCGCATATCAAGTTGCTCTCCGTTCATGCTCATCAAACAAATCTTGAAGATTTATACCTTTCTTTGACAGAAGGAGGAAACTCAATTGAATAAATTTATCGCCGTTTTCAGAAATGAATTAACAAAATTTTTTCACCGGAATTTTATTTTGATTATTTTGTCTTTACTAATCATCGGTATTTTGGGAATCGGTGCAGTGTATAAGATTATTGATTCAAACAGTTATCAGAATGATTCGATTGAACCTTTTTCTGAAGCCAAATCATCTCTCAATGAAGATATGAATAATTTGGAAAGAAGTATTGCAGAGCTCGAATCTTCAATTAATAATGATTCTCTCGAAATAAATCAGCAAAACCAATCACAACTTTATGCTGAGCTGAGTAACCTAAGTTATTTGAAATATGAAAAAGCCTCTTACGATTTAGCTTTCAAATATGAAGTCAATATCTATAACATGGACTATTTAACAGAATCTCTGTATCAGTTACGTGATTTGAAAATTCTTCAAGAGTCAAGAGCGTATACCCCTATCTCCAGAGCTAATCAAATCGACTTTCAAGAAGAATTTTATAAGGAATTCGGGGATTCTCCCACAAACTTATACAGCAGACTATCTGATGCAGAGATTGAAAGCAAAATAGAATCTTTACAAAACATTTTGTCTAAAAAAAGTTATCAAACATACATCGAAGGCAAGAAAACTCAGGTGTTAGAAAATACTTTTCTCTCTGAAAAGCAAAAAGAATTTGCCCTTTCAGATTTGGATTTGGAGTTAGAAGTCAATCCTAGTGGATTACAATATTACCCTGGTTCTTCCGATATTAGTTATTGGAAAAATGTTCGTGATACAGCGCTTTCAGAAATTGAAAACGGATACAATGAATACTATACGCCTTTAACGAGTACTGAATTAGAGACAAGTCAAAAAAACTTTAACATCGCAATTCGCGAGTTAGAGCAAAGTCTCGAAAATACGCAATTCTCATATTCTGATGCGTCCATTGTATTATCTTTCATTGTATCTTTCGCAGTGTATACAATCATTTTTATCATGATTATTTTGGGAGGAAGTTCAATTTCTCAAGAGATCTCAACAGGCTCAATCAAGGGCTTAATTATCGCGCCTGTAAAACGATCGAAAATATTTTTTGCGAAACTCATCAGCTTATTTTTTGTCGGCATTATTAGCATCATAATTGCCTATCTAACGACTATTCTCTGCGCATCCCTCTTTTTCCCTGATGTCTTGTCATATTCTATTTTAGGATTTTCCTATCCAGTTTATCTATTGTTGATTTATTGTAGTAAATTGAGTTTAATTATCGTTTCTACTTGTATCGCCTTCACTCTATCTGCTTCCTTTAGCAATACATCATTTGCTGTTGGTATTGCAATGATTATCCATTTTGGTTTGGTAGGCGTTTATAATTTCATCAAATTAATCAATAATGATATTCATGCAATTATTGCTTTCTTGCCGTTCGAGTATTTTGATCTTACGCAGCATGTCTTGCCTAGTATCGCGCAGCAAAATCTAGCTCTTGCTTTAGGCAATACGATGAAAGGTTTTACGATGCAAGTTCCAAATTATTTCCCGTTTATCTACTGGATATGCATGGTTGTCGGGCTAAGCTGGACAGCTCATAACGCGTTTACGAAAAAAGATATCTAAGAGATTTTATCTAAAATTGAAATGTGAACTTTTTAGCGAAATCTGTAATAATTTTGCCTTGCCTGATTCGCAATTCTTGATTATTCTAATAGTATAAAGTTTCCGGAGGATAAACGTGAATGATCAATAAGCAAATTGAGAAATTACTTTTATGTGATGAACATTCATTAATGATAAATTCAGAAGATGTTGCAACCGTTCGAACCGAAAATTCCTTATTACATGCAATGATGATTTTAACCAATGTAGGATATAGTTCAGTTCCAGTCCTAGATAAAGAACATAAATTACAAGGTGTCGTTACCTTACCTCGTATTATTGATGGCATCAAAAATCAAGTCAGCTATGACTTCGATCAATTATCAGAACAAAAAGTTGAAGATGTTCTATGCAGCGACTGTAATGACTTTTCAATTATAGAAGAAAATGCGAATTTAGAAGAAATTCTAAGACAATTGGTCAGCCATAATTATGTTTGTATCGTTGATCAAGAGAATGTATTTTTGGGAATCGTGACCAGAAAAACTATCTTAAAACGGTTCAATTATCTGGTGCACGAAATCGACAATCGATTTGAGTTGATTAAGAAAGAACATTAATAGCGCATATAAATTAAGCATTGAAAAAGCTTGTATCGAAATCAACGAGACAGGCTTTTTTTTCGTTAATTTGTTTATGAATTTCATGACTTTACACGGGTATTTGGCACATTCCTCG
>CAYFSZ010000083.1:0-5965 GCA_964346085.1 uncultured Mageeibacillus sp.
CCCGTGTAAACCACTACACGGGGATTTTGCACATTCTTCGTTTACCCGTGTAAAGCGGCGATACGTAAGTTAATTATCTATTATGTTTTTTGCCCTTGGAATTGACTATTGTAGAGTTTTTTGAATAAGGTATCTTCCGCCATCAAAGATTCAAAATCCCCCTGCTCGACAATATTTCCATTATTCATAACAAGAATAATTTCTGCATCTAAAACGGTCGATAAACGATGCGCAATGATAAAACTGGTTCTCCCCTCCATCATGTTGACGAAAGCTTTTTGAACCCTTAATTCAGTCACTGTATCGATTGCAGATGTTGCTTCATCTAAAATTAGCATCGGAGGATTCTGTAACATAACTCTTGCAACAGTTAATAATTGTTTTTGACCGAGCGATAAATTGCTCTCTTCATTGATAACGGTGTCATACCCATGTTTTAATCTACGAATAAATGAATCGGCTTCTACTTTTTTGCAAACCTCAATCACTTCTTCATCAGATGCTTCAGGATTCGCAAACTTTAGGTTTTCCATTACTGTTCCCTCGAAAAGCCATACTTCTTGTAAAACCATACCGAATGCTCTTCGTAAACTATCTCTTGTCACGCCTGCAATATCTTGACCATCTATCACAATTCGACCATCAGTTAATTCATAAAAGCGCATTAACAAGTTAACCAAAGTCGTTTTACCTGCACCAGTCGGTCCAACAATAGCAACTTTTGAATGTTTTGGAATAGAAACGGTCAAATCCTCGATTAACGGTTCCAATACTTCATAAGAAAATGACACATCTTCAAATTCAATATTCCCTTCTTTGACTAGAAGCTCTGGAGTACCACTTTTTTCAACTTCAGCGGGGACTACTTCCAGTAATTGGAAAATCTTATCTGCTGAAGCTAACGCTGATTGAATCTGTGTAATAATATCCGTAATTTGATTGATTGGCTTTGAAAATTGATTTGTATAAAATAACAAACTTCCAACTTGTCCAATACTTAATTCGCCTCGAATTGCTAAAAACGCTGCAAGTCCACCTGATAAAATAAATGTAATCGCATTGACTAATCGGGTTGATGGATTTGTCAAAGAAGAATAGAACTGTGCTTTTTGGCCATAGATGTATAAAGAATCATTCATTTCTCGATATCTTTGCTCTACTTTATCTGAAATTTGTAAAGAACGAGCTAGCTCATGCTGATGAATGATTTCCTCTGCAAGACCATTTAACTCGGCCCGTTGCTCCGATTCTTTACTATACATATGATAAGAACTTTTACTAATCAATTGCGAAATAAAATAGATAATTGGAGTTAATCCTATCACCAACAAAGCAACCTTATAGCTAATCATAAACATAAAATAAATCGATCCAAAAAGGCTAACAACACCTGAAAACAATTGCGGTAAGCCAGTAATTAGCCCATCATTGACTTGGTCCATATCGGTACTAATACGAGCTGTAATTTGTCCAAATGGTGTCTTATGATAAAAATCCATCGACAATAAGTTTAAATGACTATATATTTCCTGTCTAAGTTTACCGATAATGCTTGAAGAAAGTCTCGCACTTAAATTTCCCATCAGCCAAGTAAATAGAGAAGCCAAAAAGAAAACAAGGACTAGTATCCAGCTAAGTTTTCGAAAAGCATCATTGATAACACCTTGATTAGCGGTTAATAAATCAATCCCATCGCCAATCAATTTTGGGCCAAGCAACATAAAAATATTCCCTACAATGGCTGAAATGATGATTAAAGCCATCTGAAAAGGAGAAGCAAGCATACGCTTCAATAATTTTTGAAACGGGGATTTTTTCTTTAAGTCATTGCTCATATGTGTTTCCCTTGTTCTTTTTGAAAATCTTCCTCATTTTGCATATCAATTGATGTTTGCGACTGATAAATCTCTTGATAAAGGGGATTCTCAGAAAGCAATTCAGCATGTGAGCCAAATCCCTCTTTTTTCCCATTATTAATGAGGAGAATTAAATCAGATCGACGTACAGTTGCAATTCTCTGACTAATCGTCACAAAGCAAGTTTGCTTAAATTTTTCATTTTGCTGCAATGCTTTCTGTAAAGCAGCATCTGTTGCTAAGTCCAACGCACTCGCCGCATCATCAAATACGATGATTTCTGCTTGATGAAGTAACGCTCTCGCTATACACAATCTTTGTTTTTGTCCTCCAGAAAAATTACTGCCGCCTCGCAATACCATTTGATCTAAACCCTTTGTATTTTTCTCTACAAAATCTTTTGCTTGCGCAATTGCTAATGCCTCCCAGATTTCTTCGTCCGAAACCTCTTTGTTCATAGAGAGGCTCTCTCTTAAAGTCCCACTAAACAAGAAAGCTGATTGAGGAATGACATGTATTGTTCTTAATAATTCTTCTTCGGAATAATCTTTGATTGACCGGCCATTAATTTCAATCTCTCCAACCTGAGCATCGTATCTTCTTTCAAGCAAATAACTTAATGTCGATTTCCCGGACCCTGTTGGTCCGATAATTCCTAGACTTTTCCCCACGGGCAGGGAGAAACTAAAATTTTCGAATAGGTAATTCGAACTGTTCGGGAAGGCGAAACTGACATTCTCAAAACGAATACGATCATCCGACTTGTTATCTTTTTGCTCATTAATCATATTGTCAACTGGAATCAATTGTCGTTGTTCAAGTTCCAGAACTTCACTCACCCGTAAGGCACTCGCATAGACACGCGTATACAGTAAAACAAGATTCGCGATAACGGTCAAAGCAATTAATAACATTGTCAGATAGTTCACGAGGGCGATAATGTCTGCACTATCTAACGCACCTACTCGAATTTGTCCACCAGCTAACCAGAGTAGCCAAATGCTAATCATATTTAAAGCCAATAAAGTTAAAGGATTGAGAAGCGATGAGATTTTCCCAATTCTTTTCATCAGCACAATGATATCCTGATTATGTTGTTCGTATTGTTTACCTTTTTCTTCCACTCTGACAACTGCTCGAATTACGCGAATTCCAGTTAGTAGTTCGAGTAATCTGCTCGTCAATTTATCGGTGCTTTTTTGAGACTCTTGAATCAATGGCAACATCCATTTTGTAATCACGAATAATATCATCGCAAAGATAAAAACCGCAAGTAGGAACAATGGAATAAATTTTGGATTAATAATGGCGACCATAATAATCGAACCAATACAAATAAAAGGGGTTCGTGGTACTAGACGAATCAACATCGCAAGGCCTTGTTGCAATACTTGAATATCGGAAGTCATTCTAGTCATAAAGGAAGCTGTGCCAATTTTACTCATATCTTCTTCTCTCAATCGTAAAATATGAGTAAACAAATCATTTCGAAGCACTGTACCAAAACTTTGTGAGGCAATGGATGCCTGATATTGACAAATAAAAGCCGATAGCATTCCGCTAACGGCTAATAATAAACACAATAATGAATATCGAATAATTAATCCGGAATTTTGAGTAGCAAGTCCTTGCTCAACCATTCTTGTAATTAACAATGGCACTAATAATTCCAGAATAACTTCTGTGAACTTAAAAAACTGTCCGGTAAAGATTCTCGCTTTATATTTTTTTAAACGGAAAAAAATAGGCTGCATGACATAGTTTCATTATTCATTGATTACTTTATCAATGTTATCAATCAAACTTGGATTTGCATAAGGATCAAAACCGACTGCAACATTGTATAATGTTAAATTTTTTGAAACATAATATGTAGGTAAATATTCCAATTCAAATGTATCAACAAATTGAGAATTTTCTTTCACATCTACTTTGCAAACAAACATATCGTCTGCATATTTTTCTGCGATACCATTTAGATATGGTAATGACTTTTGACTTGGTTCTGAATAATCTGCCACAAACTCAATTAAAACAGGTTTGTCTTGCTCTGAAATCCAATTAACTAAAGGATAATTAAAAGGAACTTCTTTTAATTTTCCATCATGTTTCAAAATAAGTGAAACTCCTTTATTATCTTCGCTAGGCTCAAGTTCACCAATTTTAGTAACATCTTTAATAATCGAATCAACAATCTCTTCATCAGAAATTTTCTCAACATCCTGAATTGGTGTTAATTGACTATCTAAAGAAGCTGTCACAGGATTGTTGTTCACTGACTCTACTATTTGCGTTCCACCTTCCGCTTGTGTCTCAGTACTTCCTGTATCTTCACTATTTTTTCCACAGCTAATTAAAGAAACAGAAATGGCTAAACACAAAATTAGCATTAATATTGTTTTCATTTTTTTAAAATTATTTTTTATCATAACATCACCTTTATTCAAATCATTTTTCGGATCAAATAATGACCAAGTAATATTTTATATAACCTCACTAATTATGTCTAATTTTAGCAAAAAAAAAGCTCGATACAATGTATCGAGCCAATGTATACCTTAAATAAATTAAGCGCGTTCAACTTTATCTGAACGGAGACAACGTGTGCAAACATTCATTTTCTTCGGTGTGCCGTTTACCATAACACTAACTTTTTTGACATTAGCGTGTTGTTGTCTAAGAGCACGACGTGAAATTTGCGAACGTGTAATTCTAATTTTTCTACCAAAATTAATATCTTTTTGACATATCTCACATTTAGCCATTTTAAACCTCCATTCAGGATTTCCGTCTATTTTTAAAAATTTGTTATTAACTCTATGGCACTAACATTAAAATAAAATAGCCTGTAAGCGATTCATTACAGGCTATTTTTGGTGACCCGTAGGGGAATCGAACCCCTGATTCCGCCGTGAAAGGGCGGTGTCTTAACCTCTTGACCAACGGGCCATGTTGGTAGCGGCGGTAAGATTTGAACTTACGACCGTCCGGGTATGAACCGAGTGCTCTGGCCAGCTGAGCTACGCCGCCGTGCCTACGCGTTATTTTTAAGCGCTTAATGATAATACCAATGAAATTACAAGATGTCAAATTATTTTCGAAAAAATTTTTCACCTAGATTAACTGCTTAATTGAGGTTTGCAAAATGGATGATTTCATCTAATATTCAGATTATCCAGAAGCCATTTTTCATCTTCCTTCAATTCAATAACTGAGACATTAATTTCTTTCGCGTATTCTAATGTAATTGTAGCGTTTGGTGTGTATTTTTGATATAGCTTAGTAAATTTTTTCATTGGATATTTTCCATCAAGTATACGATGGTGGCTGTCATGAAAGCCATCATTGTTATGTAAATGGTAGGCAACAATTTGGTCTTGTAAACTAGAAACGAGTTGTTCGATATCCCAACCATTTGCAAAAGCATGACCGATATCAATTAAAACTGGTGTCTTTTTTTCCTGACAAAAATTTATAAATTCCTCTTGATTATATAGCATATTTTGTTTCGAGATGACCCCAGCATTTTCTATCACTTGTGGCATTTCGATTTGATATAAACGCTCAAATAAGCTCTCTGCATTCGTTTTCATATTTTCTTTATGTGAATCTATTTTACAATTGTTATGGTGAAATATTATTCCTGTTGCGTTTAATCGTTTTGCCCATTCAATGGTTTTCATTTGCATTGTTAGCATTGCTTCATATTCAAAACTATCTTCTGAAAGTGAAGGTTCACAATGATAGTATGGTCCATGAAAGCTAATATTTCTGGTCAATAGTTGTTCTTCATATTTTTCAAGTATCTCTTCAAATCCACCCAAATGCCAAAGTGGAAAAATTTCAATACCAAAACTTTCTACCGCTAAAAGTTTAGGAAAATGAATCCAATCTTCTATATTCGTGTAAATGTTGGTGCTAATTGAAATCATAATATATGACTATCCTTTCTAAACTTAACAATTTCATCGGGATATCCCAAAGTTTCTTCTGTTTTTCCATCAAAGAAGTGAAAAAAGTAAGGATTCAAGCAAATATTGATCTTTTCACCACTCTTATATTCAAAATCAGTTAGTAAAATCCAAGAAGAGTCGCCAAACATAAAATGA
>CAYFSZ010000084.1:0-2378 GCA_964346085.1 uncultured Mageeibacillus sp.
TTTGATTTTAATAATTATATATTTAAGCGCTACGAAGAAAGAGCCGATATTGAATCGGCTCTAGTATTTTTTAGAAAACGTAGCATTTATCATTTGCTTCTTTTAAAGCTTTGGCAATATTGCCTGGTTGATAGGCATCTCCAATGACAATGACATGTTCGAAATGTTCTTTAAATCCTTGAATCATTTCAGCATCAGCACGAACACCACTAGCGATAACTAGAGTATCAATAGCGAGAGATTTTTCTTCTCCTGAAGTTGCATGAACTAAAACAGCTTCATTTTCTTTCATTTCAACAACCTTGTATTCAGTCATCACTTGAATTTGTTTTTCGGCAAAACGTTTCATCATCATGCCGAGAACACTTGGATACATTTCAGTACCAACAGCTTTGAGCATTTCAACGACTGTTACTTGATTGCCTTTATCAGCCAAAAACTCAGCAGTTTCTAAACCAGTTTCACCACCACCGACAACAAGAATATTTTTGTCAGTGAGCTCTACTTCGTGACGAAGAACATTGCTGAAATTATAAACATTTTCGAGGTCAGAGCCTTGGATTGGCGGAACGAATGGTTGACCACCAACAGCAACGACGACTCCGTAGTAGTCATCACCCAAATCTTCCGCTTTGACTTCGGTGTTGAGTTTGACTTCGATGCCCAAATCTCTAACTTCACGTTGCATGGTTTGACAAAATTCTGTCATGAGAGCTTTGTGGGGTGGTTGATCACCTAAATTCATCATGCCCCCAAGAGCAGCTTCTTTTTCAAAAATCACTGGATGATAATTTCTTTTTGCTAGAGTAATGGCTGCTTGCATACCTGCTGGCCCGCCACCGATAACAGCAACTTTACGTCCTTCACCAGTTTTCAATAAAGTAGATTCATTATAACGAAGCTCGCGACCCAACAAAGGGTTGAGCGTACAAGCAAGTTGCTTTCCTTCATTCAAAACTTTGAAGCAGTAGAGACAACCGATACATTTGCGAATTGCTTCGGTATCTTCACGTTTTGCCTTGTTGACAAATTCTGGATCTGTTAATTGACAACGACCGATACCAATAAAATCACAAACATTAGCTTCCAATAATTTTTCGGCGACTTCTGGATGTTTAAGATTATTGACGGCAATCACAGGGATGGAAACATTTGCTTTGATTGCTGTGGCGAGATCTTTTTTCCAAGCTTCTGGTAAAGCGGATGGTTCAATGATACTCCAACCTGACTCATACATACCCGAACTTACGTTCAAAGCGTCAACTCCCAAAGATTCCAAATATTTGGCGAGTTCGATACTGTCCGGAACTTCCAAACCACCTTCAAGGAAATCGGTCGCATTGATACGAACACAAATTGGAAATTTTGGACCTGTGAGATAGCGAATTCCTTGAATGATTTCCGTCAAGAAACGCACACGATTTTCAAAACTTCCTCCGTATTCATCCGTACGTTTATTCGTATATGGGCTCAAAAATTGGCTAATCAAATACCCATGTGCCGCATGAATTTCGACACCGTCAAAACCAGCGGTTTTTGCAATGTAAGCACCTGTAATGAACTTTTTGACCAAAGCTTTGATTTCTTCAATAGTCAATTCTTTTGGTGTTTCCTTAATGACTCCGCAAGGAATAGCAGAAGGAGCAACGATTGGATGACCATTCAACAGACGGCTTGGTGTTTGACGACCAGGATGATGCAATTGTGCAAAAATCTTAGTGTCATATTGATGAACAGCATCTGCCAAATAAGCAAGACGCTTGATTTGATAAGGTTTTGTCACACTTAACTGATTACTTGTTCCGACACCGGTTTCATCATCAATTCTTGTAATTTCAGTGATAATCAAACCGCAGCCACCACGTGCGCGTTCTTCATAAAAACGAATAATTTCATCGGAAGCTTCGCCGTTTGCAGCAGCAAAACCAGTTCCCATCGCAGGCATCACAAATCTGTTTTTCAAAGTCAGATTTCCGATTTTTCCCTCTTGAAATAATCTTTGATACATAGTACCTCCTTAATACATACAGTCTCCCATTTTGCATAATTTCATTGTGAAAAATGAAGATTTCACAAGAAATCGTAAACGTTTAATTATAATAGACCCATTAATTCTGAACTTCAACTCGATTTTTGAATATTTGGAAAGTTTTATTAATAAAAAATGAATAATGTGGAGGGTTTGAGGATTTGAGATTATGGGCTGAGGCTGATTTTAGCTAATAGCCCATAATAAAACTCCGTCCAAATTATGGGCAAAACTGAATATCGCTAAATAGCCCATAATAAAGCTCGGTCTAAATTATGGGCAAAAACCGATTATCCTAAATAGCCCATAATAGAGCCAACCAACAATTATGGGCAAAAACCTATTATCC
>CAYFSZ010000084.1:2478-5923 GCA_964346085.1 uncultured Mageeibacillus sp.
TAGCCCATAATAGAGCCAACCAACAATTATGGGCAAAAACCTATTATCCCTAAATTGCCCATAATAACCACCCGAGAAATCACAGCCAAAATAATGTTGGCTGTTTTTTTATATAATGAGAATAACCTCAAATTTATTCACAAACTTTGTAAGATTTCTCGATTTCGATCGTCTAATTAATAGAAGGAGGGCAAGATGAATAAGCTCGAAAAAGTATATCGCTTATATTTTTCGGATGTGTATTATTTCATTTTGTCACTTTCGAAAAATAAGGATATTGCGGAAGAGATTACGAGTGAGACTTTCTTTAAATTATTGAAAAGCTATCAATCTATCGAAAAAGAGGAATCGATTAAATCATTTTTGTTGACGATGGCAAAGCACACGTATTTTGACTATTTAAAGAAAAATAAGCGAATCGTTGCGGAGGTTGATGAAACAACGCTTGTAAATCTAACAGAAAATCCAGAAGAGATGCAACTCAAAAATGAAACTGTTCAACAGATGCAAAATGCGATTTCAAGTCTAGATGAGGTGGACCAAAAAATTGTTAGAATGCGAATTTATGCTGAGTGGAGCTTTCAAGATATTGCGCAATATTTTAATAAAACCGAGAACTGGGCATGCGTGAAGTTTCATCGTGCCAAGCAGAAACTAAAGAGAATTTTGGAGGAAAATGATGAATAAATGTAGCCTAGTTAAAGATTTATTTTCTTTATATGAAGAAAATTTATTATCAGAAGAATCAGAAGAGTTCGTTAAAGAACATTTACTTGAATGTGAAAATTGCCGAGCACAGTTCATGGATGACAATAAAGATGATCCAAAACCAATTTCCCTTTCACAAAAAGAAAAAACTGACTTAGTATTCCTGGCGAAATCCATCAAAAAAGAACAATTTCGATATGGACGAGCACTAGTTTTTCTTTGTTTAGCAGTCTTTTTTATCATGATTTCAATTTTGACAAAGCCCATTTCAATAGAATATAGAAAAGATTTATGGCAAGAAACGTCCACAGGTCAAGACGACATGTTAATCTTCTCGAAAGATGTATCAAATATAGTAATTGAGAAAGACGATAGAGGGATTTATATCAAAGCAAATACAAATTTATGGCATAAGTGGTTCTCAAAAGATCAACAAATATCCATCCCTCTGAGCGAGACTTTGCCGAGTTATTATGTGAATGAAAACAAAAATGCGGTGCTAATTAGAGGAGAAAGCGAAGATGAGGGATTAATAGTATTGCCAAGTCTTGTACTAAATTATTATTTTCTGATTGCTTCATTGCTGAGCATTATTTTACTAGTCATTCTGGTTCTTGGTTGGAAAAAAGAAAATCGTCGATGGAAATTGATAGCTTTTGCGATTCCTACGTCATATATTCTCGGATCAATCACCATCAAAGGATTCAGCGGAGTTACGTTTTATCCAATTCGAGATTTCTTTTGGATATTGCTAATCGGCCTTTGCTATTTTATGATTTTTCATTCTGTGCTCAGCATCAAAGAATCTAAAATCTAAACCACCCCCAAAGTGCTAAAAATTTTCCAACTTTTTACAACCGCTGAAAAGCTACTTTAACAAAACATCGTGTTATACTTTTATTAACGATTGTGAGTAGAAGAAGGTCTGAAGATGTTATTTGTTTTAGCTGTGTTAATTGCTTTTTTGGCAAGTTTTGTTGGTTCGATAAGTGGGATTGGTGGCGGAATTATTATTAAGCCGGTTCTTGATTTAACGGGTCAAATGCCAATCGAAACAGTGAATTTTTTGTCAGGAATTACGGTTCTTACGATGACAACTTCAACGCTGATTCAGAATTTTTTCAAAAAATAAACATCAAGCAGTGACAAAAGACAAAACTAAATCGGGACGTATCATTTTTCTTCTCCATGACACCAAAAATTGCTGCGCTCAATTCACTCGCGATTATTTTTTCTGCTCAACTAGTATCGTTTCTAACCACGATTTTTCAAAATAGAGTTCCTGACTTCGACCTCAAAGTTTTACTCGGCATGATGCTTGCAGGAGTAACTGGAGCTTTGATTGGCAGAGCGATTGCCAAACGCATGGATGATGACAAAACCAATGCTTTCTTCAATATAGCTCTCTGGGTAATTCTGGCGATTAACCTATACAATGTGGTGAAGCAATTTATTTAGAATTAAAAAATCCCGGCCATCGAGACTGGGATTTTTTGTGTATTGATAGGTGAAGCACAGGCACTAAGCTTCTGCTGAATATCTTTGTGGCACCAAACGTGCTTTCATCAAGGCAAGCACAATGATTGGCACAAGAATGATATGAGCGATAATTCCTGGAATGCTACCGACAAAGTAACTAGCAAACCAAGCGGAAATTCCGTAATTTCCTTTGCTAAAGAATAAATAAACGATAATTCCCATCAGAACACGGCCGATAAGCATAGCTGAAATTAAACTGATCAAAACGTCGGTATAGGTTTTTCCAGTTCTAACAACTTTCATCATGAGCCCAGTCATCAAACCATATAAGGCTAATTCAATCATCATATTGGGTAAAAAACCAAGGCCAGGCATTCCTGTTAATAAATGAGAGACGATTGGCCCCAAAATCCCACAAGCGAAACCAAATTGCCAGCCACAAAGTAAGCCACAAATTAAAACCGGAATATGCATGGGAGAAAACAAAGCTCCGCCGTCAGGAATCAAGTGGAAAATCATCGGTAAAATTACGCAAAGCGCAATACAAGCCGCGGTGGTGATAATTTTTTTGAGTTTTTGATTTTGCATAAAGCACCTCTTTCTAAAAAGCAACGCATAAAAAAAGATATACGAATGCTGATACGCGTATACCTTCATGAATATACTTTTTATCGTAAAATGGATTGTTAATAAAAAAGCATTTCTATGCTTCGGGTGACTTCATGTCTAAGGTTAGTATAAAACAAAAATGCGTTTTGTAAAAGAGAAATCCGTATTTTATAATGAACGCATAAAAGAAAAGGTGGATCCGAAAATGAAAGTACTTGTAATTGATTCCCAAGGCGGCGGAATAGGGAAAGAAGTGATTAAATCAATTATCGCACATGTTCCAGAGGCTGATGTTACGGCAGTTGGTACGAATGGCTTAGCGACGGCAGCGATGCTCAAAGCGGGAGCACATCATGCAGCGACTGGAGAAAATGCAATTGTCGTGAATGCAAAAAAGGCAGATGTGATTATCGGACCAATTGGTATTGTGATTGCGGATTCTTTGCTTGGTGAAGTGACTCCGAAAATGGCTCTTGCAGTCGGACAAAGTGACGCAAAGCGAATTCTCATTCCGGTAAACCATTGCGATAATATGATTGTTGGTGTTCCTGATTTATCTCTTGGTAAATTGGTTGAGGGTGTCATTCGAGAATTGAAGAATATTTAGGTTTGATTGTAATTTCTAGGCTGAATTACACGGGTAGACTAG
>CAYFSZ010000085.1:0-5674 GCA_964346085.1 uncultured Mageeibacillus sp.
TTAATAAAAATTTAGGATTCATAAAAAAAGCTGGCCTCAATCGCAGGACTACTTTCCATCGAATATGAGGTCAGTTTGTTATTCTCACAAGAAAATTGGATTTATTTTAATTTGACCCAAGTATTGTTGTGTTCATTACTTTCTATGCAGGCTTCCACAAAGGCGATGCCGCGAATACCATCAATGAGGGTTGGATATTTCAGCAAATCTGCGTTGAACTCTCCTTTTTTTGTTGCAACAATTGCTTCCATAAAGCGCTTATAGAGATTGGCCATCGCTTCCAGCCAGCCCTCCGCATGACCACTTGCTAAACGCTGTAATGTAGCTACCTCTTTATCAAAGCAGTTATGTCCTCTATGTAATTCTCTCCAGTATTGATCATCCAAGGTGAAGAATAATTTTTCATTTTCTTCATTTTTCCAGATGATGCTGCCCTTTTCTCCATAAACACGAACAACCAAACCATTATCATGACCTCTGGCAATTTGAGAACACCAATAATTTCCGGTTGCTCCATTTTTAAAGTTAACAAAAACCGAAGAATTATCATCAAGTTTTCTGCCCTCTACTTTTTTCTCCATTCTGGCTAACACTTCAACAACTTCTAATCCGGTCATTCGATACACTACATTTTCAATGTGCGTACCAATATCTCCAAGTGCATTGGTTTTGCCTGACTTACTCGGATCAGTTCTCCACGCAGCTTGTTTATTTCCCTCAATATTCTCATCAGCAAGCCAACCTTGAGCGTATTCACCTTGTACAAAACGAATTTTTCCGATAAGACCATCATCAATCATTTTTCGTGCTTGCTGCACTGTTGCATAACCACTATAGGTATATGTGACGAGGAAGCGAACATTTTTCTCTTTTGCCAGCCTATCCAGCTCAAGTGCTTCCTCCAAAGTCGTTGTAAGAGGTTTATCACAGGAAATATGAAATCCTTTTTCTAAAAATGCTTTACAAATTTCAAAATGTGAGTAATTAGGGGTGACAATCACAACAAAATCAATTTTATCTTCTCTTTGCGATTCTTTTTCTGCCATTTCTTGATAATTCTGATAGACACGGTTTATATCTACACCCAATTGTTCTGCGGTTTCTTTTGATTTTTCAAGTGATGTTGAAAATACACCGGCGACGAGTTCCGCTTGATTATCAATGCGTAAAGCTCTGCGATGTCCGTCTCCGACGAGGGAGCCGGGACCTCCTCCTACCATGCCATATCGTAGCTTTTGACCCATATTAATTTCTCCTTTTTCCTTTTATAATCGTTTTTTTATTCGTTTTTAAATACGTAATGACGTGTTGAATACATAGTCCGCTTTTTCTTTGATCTGATAATACCTAAAATAAGAATTTTCCAAAGGTATCCACTTATCCGCAAAGATTTTCGCATACTCTCCATTGCGTTTTTTGATTCTGCGCATCTGCTCTTCGTCTGAAACATCTACAAAAATAGAATAGTCATAGTATTTCTCAAATTTTGGATGCAGACTGTAAGAACCCTCCACAATATACATAGAGTTTGGAGGAATAGTTATTTTTTGACTAAACTCGCCCAGCGAACAGTCAAAAGGCTGATAGGAAAATGGAACACCTTGCTTTATATACGGAATGATTTCTTTTAAAAATCGCTCATAATGAACATTCGCACCTGGTTTTGCCAATCTCTCCTTACTGCGTAGTTCCGGAGGCAGAAAAAAATCGTCCATAGGAATCAAAGAAGCATTTAATTCCTTCTTTAGCCAATCAGCTAAGGTCGATTTTCCCGATCCTGCTTTGCCGTCTATTGCTAAAATAAACGGTGCCTTTTCCTGCATCTGCTCTTTTATAATGGTTACTATTTCTTCTTTCATTTTCATCTTGATAACATCTTATTTGGTTTATTGTCAATTTTATGTGCCATCGCAACACCAGCAGCGGTCGAAGCACCTTGTCCCAAAGAACCAGTCGTCATATCTACACCAATTGTACGATTTCTATCACAATGGCTTGGCAAATTTGTTCCAGACTGATTGAGTGTTTTGAGTTCTTCCATTGGGAAGAAACCTTTTAATGCTAAAGTAGAATAAACAGCTGGTCCGGAATGGCCTTTTGATACAACTAACCAATCTCTACCTTCCCAACGAGGTTCATCTGCTTTATAGTTCATTGCTTTTCCATACAAAACAGCTAACAAATCTGAAATAGATAAAGAACCACCTACGTGCCCTACTCCCAAATGTTCAATTGTTTTCATTGTTTCCATCTTGATTTGGATGGAAAATTTCTTCAGATCGTTAATCTCTTTTCTATCAAGCATAATTTACTCCTCTATCTTGATTTCTTCTTCAAAACCCACTGTATTACAGTAGATTATTTAATATCTCACACTAAAATATTGTCTAACATTGAGGTGAAATAAGCAACTGAATTATCACAGTAAAATTGCATTTCCGAGTGAATTTCATCGTATTATTAGATAATATGATGAATCACTAATTTCAATATTTTTTATCTTTGGCCTATATATTCAATATGATATTTAATATAATATAATCACAAATAATCATCATTGTGAGAGTTTTATAGATAATTTATATTTTCTATAAAGTAACCTTCATCAACCGATTTTGTTAGGAGGGATTTATATTAATATCAAACAAAGACATACTAAAATCCTAGATGTTCTTTTAATTAATTGATAAAATAATAATATTATTTGCTGATTGCTTGACCGCTTAGTTTTTCATAGAATCTTGCAAGTGCACTGTGATCTTCCGTTGCAAAGCCATCTGCTTTGAGATTTTGCATCATTTCCATGACTTGTGAGGTAATGGGAAGTGGTGCTCCAATTTCATGTCCGGTTTCAAGTGCATTCAATAAATCTTTGATATGTAGGTCAACGCGAAATCCTGGTTGATAGTCTCCTTTTAGCATATTGGGTGCTTTATCAATCATGACTTGGCTTCCCGCTAATCCTCCTTTAATCGCATCAAAGACTTTTTGAGGATCAACACCAGCTTTGGTAGCTAGTGTAAAGGCTTCTGCGACTGCTGCAATATTGGCTGCAACAATCACCTGATTCGCAAGTTTTGTTGTATTTCCTGCACCAATATCGCCACATAAAATAGCTGATTTTCCAACTTTGAGTAAAATCTCTTCTTTAACTTGATTAAATATTTCCTCTTTTCCTCCGACCATAATCGATAGAGTTCCATTTATGGCTCCAATTTCACCTCCTGAAACAGGAGCATCTAACATGTTCACACCCTTTTCTTCACAAGCACGACAAATTTCCTGCGATGCCAGAGGAGCAATTGAAGACATATCTATTAAAATGGTTCCTGGTTTTGCCCCCTCTAATATTCCATTTTGACCTAGGACTGCTTTTTTTACTTGGGGTGAATTTTGTACCATTGTAATCAAAACCTCAGATTGTTCTGCAGCTTCCTTACTCGACGCGACACCGATTGCTCCATCCTCAATTAATTGATTAATACTCTCTTGCTTTGAATCAAAAACAAAAAGTTCATGGCCAGCCTTTAGCAAATTTCTTGCCATAGGTTTTCCCATAATACCTAATCCAATAAATCCTATTTTCATAAAAACCTCACTTATTATTTTGTTCTAACTTGTCATTTTTACTTTTGAAAATTGTCTTATAATTCACATATTCAACCCCATTAAATTTAGGATAACTTTCGCCTGTATAGATGATTCTTGGGTTTTGAGCACTTGCTTCCGCTTCGACAAAAGATAATATGTGCTTTGAAAATGTTTTGTTAGGTGTCATCGCTGTTTTAATCTCATAAGGTAGTAGTTGCCCATCTTTTTGCCTAATTAAATCGACTTCTACGCCTTTGTTGGTTCTCATATAATAGAGTTTAGGATTTCGATTTTCGTTGAATTCTTTTTTCAAAAATTCACTAACGATTAAATTTTCAAACAAGTTTCCTCGTAAAGGGTCTCGACTTGCTTGTTTTTCATTCTCAATGCCGAGTAGGAATGTTGCCAACCCAACTTCTGTAAAATAAATTTTTGGGGATTTAATTTGTTGTTTTGTTAAATTAGAAAAATAAGGTTTCAGCTTAAAAACAATAAATGATGCTTCTAATACGGATAGCCATTCGGCTAACGTTGTTGATGAAACGCCAACCTCACTGGACATTGATGATAGATTTACTACTTGTCCTACTCTACCTGCTAATAATGTTAAAAAACGGAGAAATGCATCTAGATTTTTTAATGCAAGCATTTCACGTAAGTCTTTTTCTACATAGGTATTCAGATAATCGCGGTAAAAAACATATGGTTCTCGAACATTTTCTCGATAAAGCTCTGGCATGAATCCCTTTACTAACAGTTCATCCATCGTCATATTTTCCAAATTTCCATTATTTGCTAACTCTTCCATGCTCAGAGGTAGTAAGGATAAAATACTCGTTCTACCTGCAAGCGATTGTGAAATGTTTTTTTGTAAACTAGGCTGATGACTGCCGGTTAAAATGAATCGACCATTTTTCAATCGATTTTCATCTACCTTTACTTGAATCGCTGAAAGCAGCTCTGGAACACGTTGAACTTCGTCAATAATCAAAGGTTCGGAATACGTTTCAAAAAAACCAATATAATCTTCTTTTGCCAATTGTCGAACAAAAGGGTCTTCTAAATTTACGTATTGATAATTCGGAAATAATTCTCTTACCAATGTCGTTTTCCCTGATTGGCGCGGTCCAATAATCGTTACCACAGGAACTTGTTGTACTAGCTTTACTACTTTTTCTTTAATCGATCTTGAAAGCATATTCCCTCCTTTATTTATTGGTATCATATCATTTTGGGCACTTTTTTCAAGTTGTACTTGAAATAAATGCTCGAAAGTGATAGTTATAATCCATTCTAAAAAGCAAGAAGCACCCGCTCAAGATTGATTGGATGCTTCTTACACTAAGTAGAAAGGTAATAAAACGTATTATTTTTCTTGGAAGTTGATAACTTCTTCCCAAGTTGGGATTGAAGTACTCGCGCCTTCTCTAGAAACAGCGAGAGTAGAGGCAATTGAGGCAATACGTAAGCTTTCCTTGGCATCCCCTGTTTCCCCAAATACTTTCATAAAGTATCCGGTAAACGTATCTCCAGCTGCTGTCGTATCAACTACTTTTATATCAAAAATCGGATGATGTTCTCTTTGTTCTTGATGTGCATAATAAGCGCCTCTTGAACCGACTGTCATAATAATATGACTTGCTGGATACTTCTGTGTCAGCTTTTCTAGCAATTCCTCGTCTGTTTTGCCTTCCACCAATTGAGCTGCCTCAATTTCATTAATCATGAAAAAATCAACTTTCTCGAGTGGAATGGTTGCAATTCTTTCATCCATTGGTGATGGATTCAAAACAATCTTCATGCCTCTTGCTTTTGCTTTTTCAACAATATAAGGAATTTCATTCACTTCATTTTGTAAAATCAAATAGTCTTCAGCACCAAAGTTTTCTAAAGTCTGATCAATATGTTCGCGAGTTTGCATGCGATTAGAGCCACCATAGACCAAAATACAATTTTGTCCATTTCTATCCACTTGAATAAATGTATGTCCACTCGGAGCATCCTTCAAGACTTTGAGATAGTCTGTTTTAACACCGTTTTTTTCTAAGGCTTCAAGCAAAATAGCTCCATCGGCTTGACCAAT
>CAYFSZ010000086.1:0-2923 GCA_964346085.1 uncultured Mageeibacillus sp.
TTACACGGGTAATCGAAGAAAGCTCGAATAGCCAGTGTAACAATCTGATTATCATCCAAAATCCAAAAGAGTTATTTGCCGATAAAAAAAGAGGTTGCTCATTTTAGAACAACCTCAGAAACTTTATGTTTATTAAGAGCTTTACTTTCTAACTTGACCGTTTCCGTGTACAACATATCTCTCAGACGTGAGTTGCGCAATTCCCATCGGTCCGCGTGCATGTAATTTTTGAGTTGAAATCCCAATCTCGCCACCGAATCCAAATTCGCCACCATCTGAAAATCTTGTGCTTGCATTGATATAAACAACTGCTGAATCAACTTCATTCATGAATTTTTCAGATGCCGCCAAATCGTTTGTGAGAATAGCATCGGAGTGATGTGTTCCATATTTATTGATATGTTCAATTGCTTCGTCAACAGAAGAGATGACATGTATTAATATTTCTTTAGCTAAAAACTCTTCACCAAAATAATCATCGTTGAAATCTTTGAAATATGATTTTTGCTCATTATCGATTGCTGCTTCAAGGGGAGTACTACCGTGAATGATGACTTCATTTTCTCTTAAAGAGGACAATATGTCAGATAAAAAATCTAATTTCTGCTCGTGAATCAACAAGCATTCGACTGAATTGCAGGTGCCAGGTCTTTGCGTTTTGGCATTAATTACAATTGGAATAATCTTTTCCTTATCAGCAGATTGGTCAATATAGATATGGCAAGTTCCAGCTCCCGTCATGATGATTGGTATGCTCGCTTTATCGCGCATAGCCTTTTTTAACCCTTTACCACCACGAGGAATGAGCACATCGATAAAATCATCCTGCACAATCAATTCATCAAGAGCTTCATGTGAAATGTCTTCAACCAATTGAACAGCACCTTCAGGTAATCCATATTCAGCACCGATTCGATTAAATAAATTTGCTAAATAAATATTGGAATTGATTGCAGAAGAAGAGCCTCGCAATATTGAAACGTTTGAAGATTTCAAGCATAAAGCGGCCGCATCAATTGTGACATTCGGTCTTGATTCATAGATAATCGCAATGACTCCCAAAGGGGAGCGTACCTTTTCGATTTTTAATCCATTTTCCAAAACAAAACCATCAGTGATTTCTCCAATAGGATCTTTGAAATTCGCAATCGTCATAAGTGAATCTGCTATGCCGTCAATTCTAGATTCCGTAAGGGTTAAGCGATCAATTAAGGCTTCAGACAAATTATTCTTCTGGCCTTGTTCGATGTCGATTTGATTTGCTTTGATAATTTCATCTTTTTCATTGCGTAAAGCTTCTGCGACAGCAAAAAGAATTTCGTTCTTTTGAATGGTTGACAGTTGAAAGAGCTTTGATTTTGCTGCGACTGCTTTTTGACAAATATCTTTAATCATATTTTTCCCCTTATATTGATAGTTGGATTATTCAATTCTTGCAATATTATCACTATGCACGACTACATCTGAGTATTGATAACCTAGTATATCTTTAATTTCGCTGGTATGTTTTCCCATTATTTTCTTGATATCAGAACTTTTATAATTCGCAATACCAACGGCGATTTTTTCATTGTTATGACAAAGCTCAATGACTGAACCTCTTTCAAATCGACCTTCAATATTGACTATACCAGCAGGCAAAAGTGATTTACCTTTGATGATTGCTTTAAATGCACCTTCATCTAGATGAACAACACCTGCTAAAGCAGAAGCATAACGGAGCCAATATTTTCTGGCATTGAGATTTGGTTTTTCTGCAATAAAGCGAGTCCCGATTTCATCACCACGAATGACACGCGTGATATTATGTGGATCTTCACCAGAAGTGATGACTAAATCCGTTCCGTTTGAGAGCGCCATATCTGCTGCGTAGAGTTTGGTCAACATTCCTCCGGTACCGAATTTTGAATTCGAAGAACCGGCTTTTTGCAAAATCTCATTGTCAATATGATGGACCTCGCGAATAATTTTTGCATCGGGGTTGGTTTTTGGATTGTCATCATATAGCCCATCAATATCGGTGAGTAGGATAATTAAATCTGCGTCAATTAATGCTCCCACGAACGCGGAAAGTGAATCATTATCTCCAACTTTGATTTCGTTGATGACGACGGAATCATTTTCATTAACAATCGGGATGATTCTTTTTTCTAATAGGCGAGAACAAGTATTTCTTGCATTTAAATAGCGTCTGCGATTGGAAAAGTCGTCTCTCGTCAAAAGCAACTGAGCAACATGATAATCAAACGCATAAAACAGATTTGAATAAAGCTGAATCAACTCAACTTGTCCAATTGCTGCAAGTGCTTGTCGTTCATCAAGTTCTGAAGGCTTAGTTGCGAGGTTTAATTGTCCCATGCCTGCAGCAACAGCTCCAGAAGTGACTAGCACAATTTCATGTCCTTTATCCATCAACAATGAAATTTCTTTGACAAGTTTTTTGATGATTGCTTTATTTAATTTTCCATCAGCATGTGTAAGCGTTGTGCTTCCAACTTTGATGACAATGCGTTTATATTTTTTCATAATAATCCTCTGTTTGTTAATGGTTCTATTGTAGCAAAAATAGTTTGTGAGGGGGAGCAATGGAATTTTGTTATTAATGATGCTTCATAGTGACAATACGAAAACTTTTATTTGTTGTCACTTCTGTAAAAGATTGGAGGGACGGAAAATGAGGCATCTAAGCTTACTTCCGTCTCTGAAAAAATGCTATGAAGGGACGGAAAATGAGGCATCTAAGCTTACTTCCGTCTCTGAAAAAATGCTATGAAGGGACGGAAATGTAAGGGATGTGGTCGTAAGCCGTAATTCGAAATGTAGCTGAGAGCTACACTAGGGGACGGAAATTCTGAACCTGTCGCAATTAGCCGTACTTTTATATGTAGCAAAAAGCTACACTGGGGGACGGAATCGGGAGGTC
>CAYFSZ010000086.1:3023-5541 GCA_964346085.1 uncultured Mageeibacillus sp.
TAAGCCGTACTTTTATATGTAGCAAAAAGCTACATTAGGGGACGGAATCAAGAGGTCTGTCGCTCTAAGCCGTACTTTTATATGTAGCAAAAAGCTACATTAGGGGACGGAATCAAGAGGCTCGGGAAATAAGCCGTACTTCGACCCGTAACAAATTGCTGAATAGATAAATCGTAGCAACAAAAATGACACAATCCATCAACTCAAAAAGTAAATATTGTTTCTCAATTCAAATTCGTTTAGGATAAACGTATTAATAATAAAGTGATGGTTTAATAAATGAATCAAAAAATACTAATTTTGGCAACTGGTGGTACTATCGCAAGCACCTCAACCGAGCAAGGGTTTGTTCCTGGAATTACAGGTGAGGAATTGATTGAGATGGTTCCAGGAATCAAGGATATTTGTGAAGTCGAAGTTCATCAGTTAATGAATATTGACAGTTCTGATATGCAAGTTGAAGATTGGTACAAAATGATGCGGGCGTGTAAATCAACAGATCCAAAAAAGTACAAAGGAATTGTGATTACACATGGAACGGATACAATGTGTTATTCTTCTGCGGCGCTTTCATTTTTACTTCCCGATTTAGAAATTCCTGTTGTTCTAACTGGCGCTCAAAGACCAGTAACAGTTGATGACAGCGATGGCCCGCAGAATGTATTGGATGCTTGCCGTGTTGCAGTTTCAGATTTAAAAGGTGTATATGTTGTCTTCAAGGGAAAAATCATTAATGGCTCTAGAGCTTTCAAAATGTATTCAAAAGATTTTGATGCGTATGTTAGTCGTAACTTTCCTTATGTTGGGCAGGTGAAGGAAGGAAATGTTGAAATATTCCATTCAGCAAAGAACTTATCAACCTCAGATGTAATGAAATTTAATGGAAAATCAGACGAGATGTCATTATGTGAAGACGTAGAGCTTATCAAGGTGACACCCGCAACAAAACCAGAAATATTTGAACATATTGTCAATGAAGGTTATAAAGGAGTTGTCATCGAAGGTTATGGCACGGGAGGAATTTCAAAACTGAACAAAGGAATGCTAGAAAAGATAAAACATGTCGTTTCAGATTTAAATATTCCGATTGTGATGATTTCTCAATGTCCTTATGATGGAGTAAATCTTGCGGTTTATGGTGTAGGTGATAGTGCAAAAAAAGCAGGTGTTATTTCGGGAAATGATATGACAACGGAAGTGGCTGTTATAAAGTTAATGTGGATTCTAGATCATACAAATGATCTTTCTGAAATTGAAAAAATGATTCAATTTAATTTTTGTGACGAGATCTCAACAGACGAGATATCGGTTGGTGAGAACTTGTTACACAAAATTTCGAATGACAATGAAAATGGAATCGTTTAGATGTCATACTACTCCGTCAATCAATATTTAAAGGATCGCTTTGGTCAAAAAATTTATAAAATTTCGATTGATGCAGGATGCACTTGCCCGAATCGGGATGGGACTTTAGATACGAGAGGATGTAATTTTTGTTCAGTCATGGGTTCAGGCGATTACGCCGCAAGTCGAAAACTTTCCATCACGGAGCAAATTGAACAGGGAAAAGCACAGGTCAAGAACAAAATCAAACCCGGTGCAAAATACATTGCTTATTTTCAAGCATTTACCAACACATATGGCCCGCTAGAAAAACTAGAAAAAAATTTTAAAGAAGCGATTCAACACCGGGATATAATTGCTTTATCGATTGCGACGAGACCTGATTGTTTACCAGATGAAGTACTCACACTTTTAGAAGAGCTGCAAACAATCAAGCCTGTCTGGGTGGAATTAGGCTTGCAGACAATTCATGAAGAAACAGCAGAATATATTCGTCGCTGTTATCCTTTACACGTCTATGATGAAGCAGTGGAAAAACTTGCCAAAATCAACATCGAACAAATCATCACTCATATCATCATTGGACTACCGGGTGAAACAAAAGAGATGATGTTGCAAACGCTCGATTATGTTATCAAATCAAAATCCAATGGAATCAAACTTCAATTGCTTCATGTTCTAAGAAACACAGATTTAGCAAAGGATTATCTCGACGGGAAATTCCAAACATTGAGTATCGAAGAATATACTGATATAGTCGCCGAGATGGTTACGAGAATACCGCAAGATATGGTGGTACATCGATTGACAGGTGATGGCAATCGAAAAGAATTAATCGCACCTGAATGGAGTTTGCAGAAGTGGACAGTTTTAAATATGATGAATAAGAAAATTTCAGAAAGAGCATGAATTATGAACAAAAAGTCATCCCTTTGGTTTATCAATAATAAGAATATCATCAACATCGTTCGATTTACCTTAATTTCAATCATCCTGTTAATTATCACTTGGTGCGTTGATATTCGATATCCTTGGATGAAGACAAGGATTCCAGATTTATTTTTGCTCTCTGCAGAAGTCAGTAATTCCTTTTTATCTAATTTATCCGGGGTATTTTTAACAGTAACAACCTTTACATTTACCACTATTTTGACGGTTATCGGTAAGTACAGTT
>CAYFSZ010000087.1:0-5482 GCA_964346085.1 uncultured Mageeibacillus sp.
TCTCATATTTGCGTGAAAACCTCTGTTTAGTACCCAAAAGTAATGTCCATATAATGGTATAAATAAAAAAAGCCTTTCTGCTAACATCTTGCAAAAAGGCTTTTCACTAATCTCTATAAATTTTTGTCATCGACGGAGTCGAGGAATGTTTGAATATCTGGAACGACTTTGGCAATGCTGCCTGGTTCGAACGGATTGTCTAGATTTGCGATTTTTAATAAGCCTGTGAATGGCTGACTACCACCTGCTTGGCAAAGACGAACATAATCTGCCCAGGCTGTTTCGTGGTCAGCTTGGTCTTTGACCCAGAATTGGAAAGCGCAAACTTGAGCCAATGTGTAATCGATATAGTAGAAAGGGCTGGTGAAAATGTGTAATTGTCTAGTCCATTTTCCGCCTCTTTCCAAATAATCAAAACCATCGAAATCCATGTGTGGTTGGTATTTTTTCTCGATTTCTCTCCATTTTGCTTTGCGTTCATCAGGCGTTGCATCTGGATTTCCGTAAACAAAATGTTGGAATTCATCGACCGCGACACCATAAGGGATAAATTCTAAAGAGCCACTTAAATGTGCGAATTTGAATTTTTCGGTTTGATGTTCAAAGAATAAGTTCATCCATGGCCATGTCAAAAACTCCATACTCATCGAATGAATTTCAGCGGATTCCATGGTTGGAACGGTGTATGCGGATGGGACTAAGTCTTTACTTTCATAACCTTGGAAAGCATGGCCCGCTTCATGGGTCATGACTTCGACATCGCCTTGTGTGCCGTTGAAGTTTGCGAAAATGAATGGTGCTTTGTAATCAGGAATTTCTGTGCAGTAGCCACCAGCTTCTTTTCCTGGTTTTGACAAAAGATCCATCAATTCATAATCAAGCATGAATGTGAAGAATTCATCTGTTTCTGGAGATAATTCTTTGTACATGGTTTTTGCATGATTGATGATCCAATCGGCGTCGCCCTGTGGAACTGGATTTCCCGTTGTGAAATTCAAAGCTTCATCATAATGTTTAAGTTTGTCTAAGCCGAGGCGTTCACGTTGACGTTCTTTTAGCTCGGTGACGATTGGCACTAATTCTTGATACACTTGTTCACGATATTTTTTGACATCTTCTGCATTATAGTCAGTTCTGGACATACGATAATATGCGAGCTCAATGAAGTTTTCATAGCCGAGTTTTTTGGCGATTTTTGTACGCACTTTGACGAGCTCATCATAAATGCGATCAAGTTCTGCTTCGTTTTCTGCATAGTATCCATAATAAGCTTCCGTTGCAGCTTTTCTTCTTGCACGATCTGGCGATTGACGGAAAGGAGTCAGTTGAGAAAGCGTATATGTTTTGCCTTCAAACTCAACTTCTGCGGAAGCAATTAATTTGCTGTATTCTTTCGTCAATTTATTTTCTTCGACTAATTCTTCAATGATATCTTTGGAAAAAGTCTTGGCTTGTGTTTCCAACAAATTAAAAATGTGTTTGCCGTATTTCTCTTCTAATTCTGGGCGGAATTCTGAAGCGAGCATCAAACGATTGAATCGATCCGCTAACTCTTCAAAAAGCGGTACGTTCTCATTAAAAAACTCAACTTCTTTGTCGTAGAATTCATCTTTTGTATCAATACTATTTCTGATGTACGCAAGGGTGTACATGGTGACGAAATGATTTTTTAATGTTTCGACTCTTTGGAAATAAATGATTTGTTGTTCCACGTTTTCTGTTTTTTCAAAACGAGTTAACAGATCTTCCATTTTTTCGCGTAAGTCTTGCATATCGGGTCTTTGATATGGAATATCTTTAAATTTTTGCATAAGCACCTCAATTAATTTTAATTTATTCATGTATTATAACGTATATTTGTTTTTCTTGTGAAAAAGATTGTTTTGGAAGCCGAGTCGCATCGCTATGTAACTCGCAGCTACATCCAACCTAAACAACCTAGAACTCAATCCCTTTGCGGGCTTGTAATTTTTCTGTTTCATAGGGGTGTTTACGGGCGATAATCTCGGAGTAATAATCTGCCAAATCAACGATTTCACGAGAAGGTTCTCTACCCGTCATGACGACTTCTAAATCGGTTGGTTTTCCTTTTAGAAAAGCAATTACAGAATCTTCAGAGACCATTCCGACACTCATTGAACCGATGATTTCGTCCATGATGAGCAAATCGTAATTTCCAGACTTGACCTTGTCCACAATTGCCGAAAAATAATCGGAACATGCCTGATGAGTCTCAGATTTTTCTTCTTCGTTCATGGCAAAAATGAATTTCTTGATGACTGGGCCTTGGAAAATCTCGATCTCAGGAATCCTCCTCAAAACATTGAATTCTGAACTGGTTCCATCTTTTAGAAATTGTGTATATAAAACTTTGAAGTTGTTCCCTGCAGCGCGGACAGCTAAGCCGACGCTGGCGGTGCTTTTTCCTTTGCCGTCTCCTGCGTAGATGTGAATTTTGCCTTTTTCTTTTTGCATTGTAATCCTCTTTCATCATGACTAGTTGATAAAGAATCTCATCTGATAGTAAAACAGGATGCTGCGAAGGGCATCCTGTTTGGGTTTATTTAATTCTTGAGAAGCCTGATTGAAAAATCAATCTTCTACTCTAATATCACGAACAGCCTGTGGTTGTTCCGCAGTCTAGGCAAACCATGCAGGTTCCGTTACGGACCATTCTGGCACTTGAGCAATTCGGACAAGTTGTGCCGTCGTATACTTTTTCACCAATTTTCGCTGCTTCTACTGCATCTTCATGAACATATTCTTCAATTCCCATCTGGGTGATTAAAGGAGTATTGTCTTCTTCTACTTTATGTTCAGGAGTGGAACCAAATCCGAAACCACCATTACGGTTTAAGTCAGCGATTTGTTCTTTGGTTGGTTTGACTTGAATTCTTGTGTAATCGCCGATTTCTAAATCGATGATTTTGCTGATTAAGTCAGAGATGGAAGTACAGTATTTGATATTTGGATGTCTAGATACGAAACCGTATGGTTCATATTTTTGGCCGCGTAACATTTTTGCGATGTTATGGGCTGGAATTTTGTATTGCAACATAACGGAAATCGTTTTGGATAAGGAGTTGAGCAAGCCCATGATGGTTGTTCCTTCTCGATCCGTTGTGATATATATTTCTGAAATATCTCCTTCTTCATTACGGTTAACGGTTGTGTAAATTTTGACATCTTCAATTTTTGCTGGATGTGTTCGCCCAGAACGAATGCCTTGCAATTTTTCTCTTTGCGATGCTAAGGAATGTGGTGAGCTAAAGTCATCCGCTGTCATCGATGCGCTTGGAGATGGTTTGCTACGAACTTCATCTTCCAAAATCTTTACTTCTGATTCTAATTCAGAAGCACGATGTAATAATTGTTGATAAGTCATTTGATCAAGTGGTAATTCAGCTGCTTCTTCTGCATCTAAGTTGATGTTTAGAGGTTGTGCGAATTTGGAGCCATCACGATATAAAGTGATGCCTTTGATACCGAGTTTCCAGGATTCTAAAGCAACATCTTTGAAGTCTTGTTCAGATGCTGATCTTGGAAGGTTAACGGTTTTGGAAATCGCACCAGAAATTAATGGTGTTAACGCTGCAACCATTTTGACGTGACCCATATAATGGATAAAGCGTTTGCCTGTACCACATTGATTTGCTGTATCGAAAACTGCTAAATGTTCATCTTTGATATGTGGAGCGCCTTCGATTTTACCATCAACAATACGGCCATTTTCTTTTCTCAAGATATATTCAACGATATCTTTCACTTCTTGTTCGGAATAGCCGAGGCTGAATAAACCTTCTTCGAGCATTGGGTTAACCAATTCCATGAAGCCGCCACCAACTAATTTTTTATAAGTTACATGTGAGAAGAATGGTTCAATACTTGTTGCTGCACAGTCCATTGCGAAGGAAATTGTTCCTGTTGGAGCGATAACGGAAACTTGTGCATTGCGGTAGCCATATTCTTCACCGTATTGTTCAGCTTCTTTCCAAGCGGTTGATAATTCAGTTGCCAAATGGCCAAAACCTAAAGCAGTCAACATGCCGTGGTTAACAACGGGTAATTGATAATTGAGTTCTTCTGGAGCATCTTGTCTTGCGCCTGCTGCTCTGGAATGGTTACGGATAACACGCATCATATATTTTTTGTTGATGCTGAATTTTGCAAATGGTTCAGCTGCTTTTGCCATTAAAGCTGAGATACGATAGCTACGACCTGTCATTAAGCCGACTAAAGCAGCACCAAGCGTTCTTGCTTCGTCTGAATCGTATGCAAAACCAAGGCTCATTAATAATGAAGCAAGGTTTGCAATTCCTAAACCTGTTGTACGGAATAAGTATGTTTTTCTAGCAATTTCTTCTGTTGGGAATTGTCCACCGATAATGGATGCTTCTAAAACCAATTGGCAAAGTTCGATAACGTGGATGTAATTTTCAACATTGAATTCTTTGCTGTCTTTGTCGTAGAAACGCAACACATTGATCGAAGCTAAGTTACAGCTTGTATCATCTAAGAAAGCATATTCACCACAAGGATTGGTGGAATTAATACGATTGTGTTTGGCACCGTATTCTCCATCTTCACCTGCTGGACATGTATGCCAAGCATTGAATGTGTCATCAAATTGTGGAGCTGGGTCAGCACAACGCCATGCTGATTTATTGAATAAATCCCATAATTTTTTGACGGAAACATCATGATTGATTTTTTGATCTACACGACCTTTTAAAGTGATTGTTGCTTCTGGATGTTTATCCAAGTCTGCCACTTTTGTCATGAATTCATCGCTGAAACGAACGGAGTTATTACTGTTTTGGCCAGAAACGGTTGCATATGCTTCACCGTCGATGTCACCGTCATAACCCATTTTGTTCAAAGCGATAACTTTATCTTCTTCATGGGCTTTCCAGCTCATGAATTCTTCAATTTCTGGATGGTCAACGTCCAAGCAAACCATTTTTGCTGCACGACGTGTTGTTCCGCCCGATTTGATGGCACCAGCATTACGGTCTAAACCGCGTAAGAAGCTCATTAAACCAGAGGATTGACCGCCACCGGATAAGCTTTCACCTTCTGCACGAACTTTTGAGAAGTTACTGCCTGTTCCGGAACCACCCTTAAATAATTTTGTTTCTGTGACATAATGTTCTGAAATGGAATGTCTTCCTAATAATTTATCTTCAATAGAGAGAATGAAGCAGGCAGAGGCTTGTGTTCTGCTATATGTATCTTCGCTCATGACCACTTGTTCTTTGACAGGATCATAGTAGAACAATTCGCTTTGGCCGCCTTTGATGCCATATGCTTTTTCGAGGCCGGTATTAAACCATTGTGGAGAGTTTGGTGCAAACATTTGTGCTAATAAAGCATAAACCAATTCATCATATAAGATTGTTGCTTGATCTTTGTTGATCATGCCTTCATCTAAAAGTTGGGTTACCCAGAAAACAACCATACGATGAGCAACTTGTTTCATGCT
>CAYFSZ010000088.1:0-5470 GCA_964346085.1 uncultured Mageeibacillus sp.
CTTTCCTCGTTTACCCGTGTAAAACCTTGCGCTGTTGTCATTTTACGGATAAAAAAGAACTAGTAACGCTATGTGACCAGTTCTTTTGACAATTAAATATAAGTAGTCGATTATTTGCTAAATGTTGCAGCAATACTTTCTGCAAATGCTTCTAATTCTTCTAATTGTTCTGGAGCCGCTGAACTTTTCACTTTAAATGGTTCTGCAATAACTTCCAGATTTTTAGATTTTTCAAAAATGGATTGAGCGATGGCTAATGCGCGACCACCCCAGCTTTGATTTTCAATATAAGCAATTTTACGATTAGAGTAGTTAAGCATTGTTAATTCTCGCATCAAAGCATCCATACCTGGATATAATTCAGTATTATAAGTTAGACATGTAAATACTGCATGGGAGAAACGATATAAGTCAGCGATAATTTCAGAAACTGGAGTTTTGGATACATCGTATACACGAATGTTTTGGACTCCCTTATCGGATAAAATAGCGGCCAATGTATCATTCAAATGTTGTGTGTTTCCATACATAGAAGCACTGACTAATACGATACCTTCTTCTTCAGGTTGATAGCTTGCCCAAGAAACATATTTCTCCATGATCATGTTGATTGTTTCTTCGGTACGGAATACATGACCATGTAAAGGACAAATCGTATTGATTGCAATACCAAGATCTTGTACTTTTTTAAATAAGCGCATAACAGAGGCACCTTGGCGACCGACGATATTGATATAATAGCGTCTTGCTTCTGCTAACCAATCTCTTTCGAAGTTCACTTGATCAGCAAATAAATGTCCGTCTAAAGCACCAAAGGAGCCAAACGCATCTGCAGAGAATAATACGCCATCTGTTAAATCATATGTCACCATTACTTCTGGCCAATGCACATTCGGAGCCATCACAAATTGTAATTTATGTTTACCTAAATCAAGTTGATCGCCTTCTTTGACAACAATCAATCTGTCTTCATATTCTAGATGATAGAATTGCTTCATCAAATCAACACCCTTTGCTGTCAATACCATTTTTGCATTTGGGTATTCATTTAATATAGCATTGATGCTGCTACAATGATCCGGCTCCACATGGTTTACGATTAAGTAATCTAAATCTCTACCGTCGAGTACAGCACGAACATTATTATAATAACGATCAGCAACTGAATCATCAATTCCGTCAAGTAAAGCAGTTTTTTCATCCATAATCACATAGGAATTATAAGCAACTCCTCGTGGAAGTTGGAACATATTTTCAAATAATTCTAGTCTGCGATCACTTTCACCAACATAGTAAATATCTTCATTAATTTTTCTTGGATAATACATCGTTTCCTCCGTTTTTTTGTTTAAATAACTGAAACTATTGTAACAGTCTTTGCATGAAAAATGTAGCTATTATAGACAAAAAAAGGGTGTCATTAAAAAGAATAACACCCTTGAAAAATTATATTGAACAATAATTATTCGATAATTTCTGTAACGGAACCAGAACCAACTGTACGGCCACCTTCACGAATAGCGAATTTCAAACCTTTTTCGATAGCGATAGGAGTGATTAATTCAACTGTCATTGAAGTATGGTCACCAGGCATGCACATTTCTGTTCCTTCTTCTAATTCAGCAATACCAGTAACGTCAGTAGTACGGAAATAGAATTGTGGACGATAGCCTGAGAAGAATGGTTTATGACGGCCACCTTCATCTTTAGTTAAAACGTAAACTTGACCTACGAATTTTGTGTGTGGGTGAATTGAACCAGGAGCAGCAATAACTTGTCCACGTTCGATTTCATCACGTTGAACACCACGTAATAAGCAACCTACGTTATCACCAGCTTCACCGAAGTCCATCATTTTGTGGAACATTTCGATACCTGTAACAACTGTGTTTGTAGGTTCATCTTGCATACCAACGATTTCAACTGCTTCGTTTAATTTGATTGTACCACGTTCGATACGACCAGTAGCAACTGTACCACGACCTGTGATTGTGAAAACGTCTTCAACAGGCATTGCGAATGGTAAGTCAGTAGCACGTTCAGGTGTAGGAATATATGCGTCAACTTCGTTCATTAATTCAAGGATTGGAGCATATTCAGGAGCGTCTAGGTCATCACTTGTTGATTCTAAAGCTACTAAAGCTGAACCACGAACAACTGGACAATTATCTCCATCAAATTCATATTCGGATAATAAATCACGAATTTCCATTTCAACTAAGTCTAATAATTCTTCATCATCAACTTGGTCTGTTTTGTTCATGAATACGACAACAGCTGGAACACCAACTTGGCGAGCTAATAAGATATGTTCGCGTGTTTGTGGCATAGGACCGTCTGCAGCAGAAACAACTAAGATAGCACCGTCCATTTGAGCAGCACCAGTGATCATGTTTTTGATATAGTCAGCATGGCCTGGGCAGTCTACGTGAGCGTAGTGACGAGCATCTGTTTGATATTCAACGTGTGATGTACTGATAGTAATACCACGTTCTCTTTCTTCTGGAGCTTTGTCGATGTTTGCGTAATCTGTGAAGTCTGCATCACCTTTCATTGCTAAAACTTTAGTAATTGCAGCTGTTAATGTTGTTTTACCATGGTCAACGTGGCCTAAGGTACCAATATTAACGTGTTCCTTATTTCTTTCAAATTTCTCTTTAGCCATTAAAAAGATCCTCCTTGTTGATACAGCCATAGCTGATCATTTGTCTTTAATTTAATTACATGTCTTATATTTTACACAAATATTGCACTTTGGCAATCATACAATAATTCTGGGGCTAATTTCAAAATTATTGTAACTTATCTCTTAATTACTTACATTTTGCAAATTCTTCCATGATAGAATTTGGTACTTTTTCATAATGATCAATCTGCATTACGAATGTACCTCTACCTTGTGTGATAGAACGTAAGTTTGTTGCATAACCGAACATTTCGGATAATGGTACGAATGCGGAAATTGCAACTGCGTTTGGTCTGATTTCATTACCTGTGATTTGACCACGTCTTGAGCTTAAATCACCCATAACATCGCCCATGTAATCTTCAGGTATTGTAACGTCAACTTTCATCATTGGTTCTAATAAGATTGCAGCACCTTTGCGCATACCTTCTTTAAGAGCCATAGATCCAGCAATTTTGAATGCCATTTCAGATGAGTCGACATCATGGTATGAACCGTCAATCAATGTTGCTCTGATGCCAACAACAGGATAGCCTGCGATTTCACCAGCACTTAATGCTTCTTCGATACCTGCATTAACAGAACCGATATATTCTCTAGGAATTGCACCACCAACGATTTTGTCAACGAATTCATATGGTTGATCGGATGGTAATGGTTCGAATTGAACAACGCAGTGACCATATTGACCACGACCACCTGATTGTCTAACGAATTTACCTTCAACTTCAACTGCTTTTGTGATTGTTTCACGATAAGCAACTTGAGGTTCACCAACATTTGCTTCTACCTTGAATTCTCTGAACAAACGGTCAACGATAATGTCTAAGTGTAACTCACCCATACCTGAAATCAATGTTTGACCAGTTTCAGCATCAGTTCTTGTTTTGAATGTTGGATCTTCTTCAGCTAATTTTGCTAAAGCAACAATCAATTTTTCTTGTGATGCTTTTGATTTTGGTTCGATAGCAACAGATAAAACAGGTTCTGGGAAATCCATTGATTCCAAGATAATTGGTGCGTTTTCATCGCATAATGTATCCCCTGTTGATGTGTTTTTCAAACCTACAGCAGAAGCGATGTCACCGGAGTAAACTTTTTCTACTTCTTCACGATGGTTTGCGTGCATCAATAAGATACGACCAATTCTTTCGCGTCTATCTTTTGTTGAGTTGTAAACATATGAACCAGAATCTAATGTTCCTGAGTAAACTCTGAAGAAACATAATTTTCCGACGTACGGATCGCTCATGATTTTGAACGCTAATGCGGAGAATGGTTCTTCATCACTAGGATGACGAGCATCTTCTTCACCTGTATCTGGGTTTACACCATCGATAGCAGGAATGTCTAATGGTGAAGGCATATATTCAACGATAGCATCAAGCATCAATTGTACACCTTTATTTTTGTAGGATGTACCACAAACAACTGGAACGACTTTTGTGGAAATGGTTGCTCTACGTAAAGCGGCTTTTAATTCCTCTTTCGTAATTTCTTCTTCCATTAAGAATTTTTCCTCGATGGATTCATCATTTTCAGCAATCGCTTCGATCATTTGTTCACGATATAATTCTGCTTCGTCTCTCATGTCTTCAGGAATTTCAACTTGATTAATTTGAGTTCCTAAATCATCACCATATTCATATGCGACCATATCCATTAAGTCGATAATGCCGCTAAAATTTTCTTCTTTACCAATTGGTAATTGAATTGCTACAGGATTTGTTCCTAAGCGATCTTTCATCATTTGTAGAACATTGTAGAAATCAGCTCCCATAATGTCCATTTTATTGACATAGGCCATACGTGGTACGCCATACGTATCAGCTTGACGCCATACAGTTTCTGTTTGGGGTTCTACGCCGCTCTTGGCACAAAAAACTGTTACAGCACCGTCTAAAACACGTAAAGAACGTTCAACTTCGACAGTGAAATCAACGTGACCAGGAGTATCAATAATATTGATTCTCTTGCCTTTCCATTGGGCAGTGGTTGCAGCAGATGTGATTGTAATACCACGTTCTTGCTCTTGCATCATCCAGTCCATTGTTGCGCCACCTTCATGTGTCTCACCAATTTTGTGGATTTTGCCCGAATAGTAAAGAATACGCTCTGTTGTCGTCGTCTTACCAGCGTCAATATGTGCCATAATGCCTATATTTCTAGTGTTTTCTAACGAGAAATCTCTTGGCATGCGGTTAAACTCCTTCCTTATATACTTTCATTAATATCCTTTGATTAAAATTAAATTTGCTTGTTCTCGCTTTATCAAAAATAAAGTTAAGAAATTACCATCTATAATGTGCGAAAGCTCTGTTAGCTTCAGCCATACGATGCATTTCTTCTTTTTTACGATAAGCTTGTCCAGTGCTATTATTTGCATCTAAAATCTCATTTGCTAAACGTTCTGCAATTTTTCTTTCATTACGTGAACGTGCAGCATTTACCAACCAACGCAAAGCTAATGTTTGACGGCGATCAGGTCTAACTTCAATTGGTACTTGATAGTTGGAACCACCAACACGTCTTGCTTTAACTTCTAATAATGGCATAAGATTTTCTAATGCTTGATAGAACACTTCGAGTGGCTCTTGCTCTGTTTTTGCTTGAATTAATTCAAAAGCAGTATAAACAATATTTTGAGCCAATGATTTTTTACCGTCCAACATAACCATATTGATAAGTTTTGAAACTTTTAAATCGTTATAACGTGGATCTGGCAATATTTCTCTTTTTGGAACATGGCCTTTTCTTGGCATCTTGCTTCCCTCCTTTCATGAT
>CAYFSZ010000089.1:0-5401 GCA_964346085.1 uncultured Mageeibacillus sp.
ACTTGCTACATATATGGACGGAATACGCTGGGATTCAGCGATAAGCCGTACTTCGAGATGTAGCGATTTATTATGATTCAGCATGTAGCAATTTGCTACATGCGAATTATAGCAACAAGTAATAACGAACATTTAAAACAAGCAATCTTGCATATTCAATCTTGTTTATTGTCTTTTCCTATATCATTTATACTATAAAATTGTAACTTTTCTCATGAAAATTGCGTAAAATATTGATATATCGGGCTTTTCCATGTTTTTCGGTTGACAAAACACCGACAAAACTAGCATAATACCTATGCATTTTAAATAAGGAGGCTTTTTTATGAATAAAACTGAATTAGTTGCTGCAGTAGCAGAAAAAACATTATTAAGCAAAAAAGATAGCCAAAAAGCAGTTGATGCTTTATTCGAAACAATCACAGAAGAACTCGTTAAAGAAGAAAAAGTTACTTTAGTTGGTTTCGGAACATTTGAAGTTCGTCATCGTGCAGAACGTCAAGGCAGAAATCCTGCAACAAAAGAAACTATCACAATTCCTGCTTCTAAATCACCTGCTTTCAAAGCTGGTAAAGCTTTAAAAGACAGAGTTAACGGATAATCTGTTCGCATTAAATATGTTTTTTAGGCTATCGATTGATAGCCTTTTTTATTTTCATTTTTTCTTGAACGAGGAATTATCCTATCACTTCTTTTTATTATTAAAGAAATATTTTTCATCAGCATAGATTAATTCTACTTCTGACCCGACAGGGTATTTTTTATATGTTTGATTTGTATTGATATCTAGCATTTTGAGAGAAGGATGATTTACTTTTACTTCCATAATCTGTACTGGTCGATCGTTAATCATATAATTACCAGGACGATAAGATCTGAGGATTCCTTTGATAGCTGTCCCTTTGTCTATATGCTTTTTATACTCTCTTCTTTCTTTCAATGGTTTAGACAAAACAAAACCACCTATAGCAACGAAAATTAGAGGGAATAAAGACATCACCGAAAACATAGATGCTGATGGTGTTGAAAATGCAATAAGATTGAAAATGGTAAAAATAAATAATCCCACTCCAAAAAATATACCGCCGAACAATAGCATAAAAATTTGTACTCCTGCAGTTATCGCTTTTTCAACTGGAAGATTACGATCCTCATAGCGATTTTTCGTTTCAATATCATCAATAGATGTAGTGCTAGTTGAAGATTTAATCACACGTTCCTTAATCATTGATGTGTTACAGTATGTACAATTGTCTTTTCCTATATTGGCTGCACCACAATTTGGGCAACGATCATAATATGTTAACTTTTCCATTATTCTCCTTAGTAAACATTAAGCGTGTCATGTTTTTTCAATTAATATCATCATATAAAATTTTGTCTGAAAAGAAAATCTTTGATATTTAAGTAAATCATTGACATTCAACCTTGAAACAAAGCATAATACCAATGCAAATTAAGTAAGGAGAGTTTCATATGAACAAAACAGAATTAGTTGCTGCAGTAGCAGAAAAAACATTATTAAGCAAAAAAGATAGCCAAAAAGCAGTTGATGCTTTATTCGAAACAATCACAGAAGAACTCGTTAAAGAAGAAAAAGTTACTTTAGTTGGTTTCGGAACATTTGAAGTTCGTCATCGTGCAGAACGTCAAGGCAGAAATCCTGCAACAAAAGAAACTATCACAATTCCTGCTTCTAAATCACCTGCTTTCAAAGCTGGTAAAGCTTTAAAAGACAGAGTTAACGGATAATCTGTTCGCATTAAATATGTTTTTTAGGCTATCGATTGATAGCCTTTTTTTATTATTGTTCTACTTGTTCCTATTTTGAAGCATCTCCTTTGCTTCCTGTACTAGAATATTCAGCGAATTCCGATTGCTGGAGGATCGTTGTCCTTTCTCATACAAAAAATTTGCTTTAATGCCCTGCTGCTTCAGCTTCTTTTCTTTTAATTCTTGCTTATGAAAAATATAGCGTATTGAATAGCTCACTTTTTCGACAGTACAATGGAACTTTTCAGCAATTAGTGGATATAAATCGTTGGATAATGAAAGCATTAACGCTTCATCTTCAATCAAAGCAATTAACATATATCGCAGAAATGTTGTCCCAATCAGTTTCTGATCAAACTCATATTTTCTAAGCAGTCGTTCAACTATACTTTCAACGTAATTGTCTTTTTGCGTGACATAATTGAATTTTTTCTCCATCAATTGCATTGTGACTTCATTTACTTTTTGAAATACATTGGGTAACCCTTTTCTCGCATCTACGATATAATGCATATTGCCTTGTAAATCAGAAAAGCCAACCAGTCCATGTTTTTTCATTTCAATGTTAAACTTAGAGAATATTTCCTTATTTGAACTACATATGGAAAAATGAAGCTCTGGGGTTTGATGATATCTCGTGATTTTACTTTGCATGATTCTACCTCCATTAGAGAATTAAAAATGGATGGTAAATAAAAGAATTTGATATTTACATTATAAAGAAATTTATTCTAATTGCAAATATTTAATACAAAATCTATAGATTATCATTGCGTAGATTCTGATGTTTCAGAAATCTCTTCTAATGAAACTATTTCAGTAGAAGTTGTATCAATTTCCTCTTCAATAACTGGAATCAAGGCCTCCTCATTTGGCAACGTCTCAACTTTTTCTTGCTGAATGATAATTTTTGTATTTGGCAAATAGGTAAATTCATAATTTGTATTTTCTTCTATTGATTCAAATTGTCTAGACAATAAATATGTCTGATCATCGGTTATTAATCGATTCTTATTGAGCGTAATATCTGCACTATTCACCTGCAACAATTTCACATTGTTTTGAAAAATATTGACTGTATCTAAAAGTCTTGGGAATGTATCTAGCGTGATAAGAAAATACAGAATAACAACGACAACGACTGGCATTAAAAAAGATATTCCTCGCTTATTTTGCCTTGTCAAATTCACTTTTAGATGGTGGATTACGACAATTGTTAATCCAATAGCAATGCTTATACTAGCAATTAATGTTAATAAAAAGAATACTGTCATTCATCTTTTCCTCAATATCTATTATCAAACTCAGTTTATCATATTTAGTAAATCTTGTTCGCTAAGAATGGTTATCTGCAAATCTTTCGCTTTATCGAGCTTGCTACCTGCATTTTCTCCGGCTACAACAAAATCTGTTTTACTTGAAACTGAAGAAGTCACTTTCCCACCATTTTGTTCAATTAGCTTTTTTGCTTCTGATCTACCCATTGTGGCTAAAGTTCCAGTTAGAACAAAAATTTTATCAGTTAAAGCTGATTCCTTGTTTTCAACATTCTGATATTCTAAAGTTAATCCGGCAGCTTGGAAAGCCTCCATTGTTTTTTCACTCTCTTCTTGATTAAAAAATTCAACGAGAGATTTTGCTGCATTCGGGCCAACATCAGGAACAACTTGCAATTCTTCCTCATTTGCCGCCATCAATTTCTCAATTGTCGGGAAATACCTCACAATATTTTTTGCGGTTTGTGGTCCAATATGATGAATCCCAAGTGCAGTAATTACCCGGTCAAAACTTTGGTTTTTTGACAATTCAATCGCATTTAGTAAATTATCGACACGTTTCTCTCGTCCGACATCCCCCTCTTCGATTAATTTTTCACGTTGCTCTTTTAAGTGATAAATATCTGTGAGATGGCGAAGATAGCCTTTTTCCCATAGTTTTTGCACAGAGGATTCTCCAAGTCCCGCAATATCCATCGCATCTTTTGAGGCAAAATAAGCTAATTTACGCGTCATTTGCGCCGAACAATCAATGCCAGTGCAATATAAATTCGCTCCATCATCTAAATAATCTGTCGGTGCTCCACAAATCGGACAAAATTCTGGTAATACAAAAGGCTCAGGATTTCCTTCCCTTTTTGTATAATCAACCGCAATGACGGCAGGAATAATATCTCCGCCTTTATGCACGGTTACTGTATCTCCAACTCGAATATCTAATGTATTGATATATTCTTGATTATGTAATGTTGCTCTAGAAATAGTCGTTTGTGCAATCACAACAGGCTCTAAAATGGCCATAGGTGTAATGCGTCCAGTTCTCCCTACCTGCACTGTCAAATCTTTGACAATCGTTGTCTGTTGTTCTGGTGGATATTTATAAGCAACCGCCCAGCGCGGAACTTTGGAGCTATTTCCCATTTGCTCACGCATTGCTAAAGAATCAACCTTGATGACTGCTCCATCAATACCATAATCGAGATGCGGTCTTTTTTCATGAATATCATCAATCGCAGAGAAAATCTCTTCATCAGTATCACATAAATAATAATGTGGACTGACCGGGAATCCTAATTTTTTTAAATAATCTAATGTTTCATGATGAGTTTCAAACGGACAATTCTCCCACAATTGCACGTTAAAAATAAAAATGCTGAGTCCACGTTCTCGAACAATATTCGGGTCTAATTGCCTTAATGTTCCAGCAGCAGAATTTCTCGGATTCGCAAAAATTTTACCCCCCATTGCTTCCTGCTTCGCGTTGATTTCTTGAAAACGTTGATGACTCATATAAATTTCGCCACGAATCAACAAGTCAGTAATCGCTTCATGTATCACTTGTGGAACTGTTTGAATTTGGCGAACATTTTCAGTGACAACTTCTCCTGAACCGACGCCATCTCCTCTTGTTAAAGCTTGTGTCAAAACACCATTCACGTATTGTAAACTGATTGATAAACCATCGATTTTTTGTTCTACAATGAACTTAGCATTAGGAAATTCTTTACGAACTGTATTCAAAAATGCTTGCACTTCTCCCTTAGAAAAAACATCTGTTAAACTAAGCATCGGCACACGATGAGGTGCAGAAACAAATTGAGAGGATACCTCTCCTCCGACATGTTCTGTTGGGGAATGTTCAATTTTGAATTGAGGATAATCTGCTTCTAATTTTTTCAAACGGTGCATCAATAAATCATATTCTGCATCGCTAACAATTGGATTATCTTGATCATAATAAGCTTGATTCAAGCGCTCTAACTCATATGAAAGACGCTTCATTTCAGAAGCGATTGCTTGCTCAAATTGTTCTACGCTTTGCGCGTTCACGTCATCTGTTTTTACTTTTGCTTCTGTATCATCCGCAAACAAAGTATCGAATGAAAGCTGCTCCTGTTGCTTTTTCGTTTTTAGCTCATGTTTATCAATCATAATATCCCCAATCTGATTTGAGTTATGTTTTATTTTAACAAATCTCTATTCTTTCGTTAAGCAAAACCAGTGTTTGAGAATATAAACGATGCTTAAATTTTCAGACGAACGATAAAGGTACTCCCTTCATTTAATTCGCTTTCTACGGTTGCTTCGCCTTGATAAAGCAGTGCTATATGTTTCACGATGGATAAACCCAG
>CAYFSZ010000090.1:0-2332 GCA_964346085.1 uncultured Mageeibacillus sp.
AGGAGAATTAATATGTTATTCAAAAATGCGAGTATAGAAAATAATCAAGAACTTCAAGATTTTCGTATTGAAAATGAAGTATTTACAGAAATTGGCAAAAATTTAGAGGCAAAAGAAAACGAGGAAGTGATTGATTTAGGTGGAAAACTAGTATTACCACCATTCATTGAATCACATGTACATTTGGATGCTTGTTTAACGGCAGGTGATCCAGTTTGGAATATGTCTGGAACTTTGTTTGAAGGCATTGAATGCTGGAGCAAAAGAAAAGACAAATTATCTAGAGATGATATTCGTGATCGTGTGCATCGTGTCGTGAGAATGTATGCAAAACATGGGGTGCAATTCATTCGTACGCATGTTGATTCAACGGATCCTTCTTTAGTCGCAATGAAAGCATTACTTGAATTAAGAGAAGAATTAAAAGATGTTATGGAAATTCAGGTTGTTGCTTTCCCGCAAGAGGGTATCCACAGTTTCCCAAATGGAAAAGAATTGCTAGAAGAATCAGTTCGTATGGGAGTTGATGCAGTCGGCGCCATTCCTCATTTCGAGTTTACTCGTGAATACAGTGTAGATTCTGTCAATTATGCAATGAAACTAGCTGCTGAGAATAATCTTTTAGTAGATGTTCATTGTGATGAAATTGATGATGAAGCATCAAGAGGGCTTGAAACAGTTGCGGCTAGAGCATTAGAGTATGAATTGTTTGACAAAGTAACCGCGAGCCACACAACCGCTATGCATTCTTATAACAATGCTTATGTATTACGCTTAATGAGACTTCTCAAAATGAGCAAAATCAACTTTGTAGCCAATCCATTGGTGAATATTCATCTCGGAGGAAGGGCAGATACATATCCAAAGCGAAGAAGTGTAACGAGAGTGAAAGAATTAACGGAAGCTGGGTTAAATGTTTCTTTTGGTCAAGATGATGTGTTTGATCCATGGTTCCCGATGGGAAATGGTAGTCTTCGTGATGCTAATATTTTCGGTATGAATGTGTGTGGAATGATGGGTTATGAAGAAATCATGAATTCATACCAATACATTACAACGAATGCAGCAAAAACATTACATGTAACAGATCATTACGGTATCGAAGTCAATAAACCTGCTAGCTTTGTTGTGTTGGATGCAAAAGATTATTATGAAGCTTTAAATGAAAATGCAGTTGTTCTTTCTTCTTATAAAAACGGAAAGAAGATTGCTCAATCAAAACCAGCAGTGAAAGAAGTTTTATTCTAACCTCGTTATCAATAAAAAAATGTACTTAATAACCCGGCTCTAAAGTCGGGTTATTTTATTGGAATTTTGTTACAATAAAAATAAGGGTATTAATGAATAAGAATGGCGGAGAAACGAATGAATCAAGTTGAGAATATAAAACAGATGGAACAAATTTTAGATGAGCATTCTAAGTGTATCGAAGATTTACAAAAGGCTTTAGGAAAGTTTGATAAATCACAAAAAGAGTTTGACAAGTTAAAAGAATATTATGGAAGTGAACAATTCATGCAAGATTATGAAGACAGCAATGAAGATAAATTACCAGATGATTTAAAATGTGGCGTACTCTCTGAAGACGCAGTGTTTGATTTAATTGGAGATAATTTTCATACAGCTGTCGAAATGCTGGAAATCGCTACTGAGATCATTAAAAATCATTAGAAGGTGTATTATGAAACGAAAAATTATTACAGTAAGTAGAGAATTTGGTAGTGGTGGAAGAGAGTTGGCGAAACGTTTGGCTGATTATCTTTCATTTTCCTATTATGATCATGAAGTCATCTCTGCGATAGCAAATGAAACCAATCTTGATGAGAATTATGTTGATGAAATGCTACAAAAAGGGATTCAGAATACAATTCCAATTCATATCTCAAGTCGATTCCATTATTTTCCATTATTACAGCAAACAACAGATTTAATGGTGAAACAAACGGAGTTTATTAAAAAAGCTGCGCAAAAAAGTGACTCAATTTTCGTTGGCCGTGCATCGGACATTTTGTTAAAAGAATATCAGCCATTAAGAATATTCGTTTATGCGGATATGGAATCTAAACTGAATCGTTGTAAAGAAAGAGCTAGCACGCAAGAAAATTTATCAGATAAGGATTATATTCAAAAAATCAAACAAGTAGATAAGGAAAGATCAAGAAATTACGACATTCTTTCTAATACAAAATGGGGACATAAAGAAAGTTATGATTTATGTATTAATACGAGTAATGTCGAAATCAAGTCGATAATACCAAGTATCGCTGCATATATTGAAAATTGGTTTGGTGCTGATGGAAATTAAACTCAGCGATCATTTTTCTTATCAAAA
>CAYFSZ010000090.1:2432-5359 GCA_964346085.1 uncultured Mageeibacillus sp.
TTTATTTTTTCTGCGATTATCATCGGTTATTCCATTGGTAGTGCCCCGATTATCTCATTTCTTTACAGCCTTAAATAATGGAAAAGTTTCAGCTATTCTTTCAATGTTTAGAACATTGTTCATGCAGACAATTGCAGTATTTGCTTTACCAGCATTATTAGGGATTGATGGGATTTGGCATTCGAAATCATTGGCAGAAATCTTTACCCTGTTTTTATCAATATTTTATTTGGTTCATTTGCGGCATAAATATCAATATGCGTAGAGAGATTTTCTTAAATTTCCCATTTTTCAAAAAATTAACGTAAGATTGGCTCTTTGTTTTTACTATGATTGTGAAACAAGGAGTTTTTCTATGAAGTATAGCGTAATTAAATCAGCCGTAAATTCAGCAATCGATATGCAAATCATCACAATTGAGATTTCAATTTTGAAGGGAATGCCTCGTTTTGAAATGAGTGGAATTAATTCTAGAAAAGGAAATGAAATTTTCAGTCGAATAAGAGCAGCAATACAAAATAATGGATTCCAAATCCCTAAAAGCCGAATCGTTTGTAATATTTCTCCTGAACTGAGAGATGAAAGCACAAAAGCCCTTGATTTAGCAATTGCTTTGGGAATTCTAATTGCTGATGAGCAAGTTAAAAATAAAGAGAAACAAGATTTATTTGTTTTAGGAGAAATATCATTAAATGGTCATATTGAAGAAGTGACAGGAACTTATGCTGCCATTAATCAATTGGGAAAACAGCATCTTGTGATTATCCCAAAAGCAAATCAAAATGAGTTAATCCCTATTCAGACTGTGAAACATCAACTTTTTTCTGTTTCAAATATCAATGAAGCTGTTGATATTGTTCAAGCTAAAAGCCAATCATTATATCAATATCAAAATCAACATCGCAAGAATGTACAAAGTGAAATTGAATTCAATCTATTAGATCAACCTTTGGCTTATCGAGCAATTGAAATTTCAATTGCAGGATGGCACCCACTACTAATGATTGGCTCTCCAGGGAGCGGGAAAACAACATTGGCCAATCAAATGAAATATTTATTGCCTGATCCTGCAGAAGAAGTGAAGCAAGATATTCGTAATCTTTATTCTGCGAGAGGATTGTGGAATGAATTAAATGAAAATTACATGGCACCATTTCTGGCACCGCATCAAACGATTTCAATTAAACAATTATTAGGAGATGAAAAGAAACATATTCCGGGAGTTTGTTCTCTTGCTAATGAAGGAATATTATTTTTAGATGAAATTAATTTTTTCAAAACTGAAACACTACAAGCGTTAAGAAGACCTATGCTTGATCATCAAATTGAGATGTTTAATGAAAATATAAAGTATGTGTATCCAGCGAATTTTTTACTTGTAGCAGCTATGAATCCTTGTCCTTGTGGCATGCTTTTTGAGAATAATCGAAGCTGTTCATGTAAAAAATCAGAAATTCAAAGGTACCAATCTAGAATTTCAGGAGCATTACTCAATCGCTTTCATATTAATATTCATATCAAAAACAGACAATCACAATTACGGTATGAAAATTATTATCAAAATAGTGAAAAGACTTTAAGAGAAATGCAATCAAGAATCCTTTCTGCAAGAGAACGACAAGCATTTCGTAATGCATCTGAAAAAGACTTTCGAAATGGAAACATTCATCTCAAGAATATCATTCAAGAATTGGATATTTTTCAAGATACATTACATGCATTTCAGCATGAAACGAGTAAATTAAACATGAGCATGAGATCTTTTCTCTCTATCGTCAAAGTAGCACGCACAATTGCTGATTTAGATGATTCGAAAACTGTAAAAGAAGAACATTTAAACGAAGCATTTCTTCTAAGTGGTGATAGAAAGCAAAAAATAATTTAGGGTGAAAACGATGGGATACTTATATTCAAACGATTGGCTACGCGTATTTCAGTATATGCAAGGAAAAGGGTGGGGAAATGCAGCTAAGCTAAAATTTCTCAGCAACTTTCATTCAACTGAAGAAGCATTTAATTCAGTTTCAAAACTGATTAACATAAAGCTACAACTAATGGAAAGTCATGAAATTCATAAAATAAGAGTCGTTTCATTTTTAGATGATGATTATCCGAAACTATTAAGAGAAATCGCAAATCCTCCAGCTTTTCTTTTCATCAAAGGAAACGATTTAAATTACAATCAAAATATGACTGTGAGTATTATAGGTTCTAGAGATCCAACACCATACGGAGAAAAAGTAGCGAGTATACTTGTCAAATACTTTCGTCATGATTTAGTCACTATTGTAAGTGGCATGGCGAATGGGATTGACTCAATTGCTCAGTCTGCAGCCTTGCAAGAAAATATGAATACAATTGCTGTGTTAGGAACAGGGGTTGATATTTGCTATCCAGCAAATAAACAAGATTTATATGAGAAAATTATTAGAAAAGGAACATTGCTAAGTGAATTTTTACCTGGAACGAAAGCAAAACCTCATCATTTCCCGATGCGAAATCGAATTATTAGCGGCTTATCTAAAAAATTAATTGTTGCAGAAGCAGGATTGAAAAGTGGGACAATGATAACTGCACAATATGCTTTGGAACAGAATCGAGATGTATATGCCATCCCGGGATCGATTTTCATGGAAAATAGTCAAGGTTGTCATCAGTTAATCAATGATGGAGCAAAAATTGTCATGAATTTAGATGAATTGGATCGCTTGAATTTTGAGAATCCCGTTTTGCTTAGTGATATTGAAGAAAAAATTGTGAAACATATCTCTTACTTTGAGCCAGATATTCATGAATTGGTGAACTATTTTCGAATGTCACTTGTTAGTTTATTAAGGCTTTTAGGAGAATTACAAAAGAAAGGATATATTAGAGAACGTAATGGTCACTATATTTCTGGAGGGAAGATAGCACGCTAGAATATTTAT
>CAYFSZ010000091.1:0-5061 GCA_964346085.1 uncultured Mageeibacillus sp.
GGAAAAAGATGATGAGCCAATGAAAGGACAAATAGGCTTTGACCTAAGACCTTGAAATTTGAATAAGGTGGTAACAAGGATAAACTGAACATTGATAAACATAAGGTGAGCTTTGAAAAGCAAAGAATATGTTTTTTTGATGACATACAATTGTTTTTGGAAAGATAAATTATGACAACTGAGGATTTAAAAATCATATTAAAAGAAGGCGAAATATCAAAGGATATGTTAGTAGATATAATCCCTTGTATTTTCTTTAATGGCAAGAGTTATACTGTTAAACTTAGAAAAAAACATGTAATTGTTAAAGAAATAAAAGGGAGAAAAATTTTTTGCAAAAGATATCACTTTCCTGCAAAAGATTTATTTTGATCGTTGAAATGATTGTAAATTAAATTACTTTTTGCCTTACAAATTGCATAATTTCTTTAATGCAATTAATCACCCCTGTACTGATTTTCTTTTCTTTTCGATTTTCTTGTTTGATTTCCCTCTCAATAGTTTTCCGAATATCACAATAGGTCTTTCTTTGTCCTGGAGATAATTTAATATGCTGTTTAACCGCTTCATTGTAGCCTTTAACATATCGGTTGTATGTTCGTGCCGTTTCGCTGTTCTCAGACTCAATAAAAGTGATTTTAAGGTTTAGAAGCTTATTGATAAACAGTTTCTAAGCCTTTTTCAATACCAAGTTCTACATTGGATACGTTCAAGAACAGATTGCGGAAACCGCCTTCTGTCTCTTCAATATAAGGTGTTCCAGTGATTCTCATCCAGTCACCCTCTTTTGGCATCGTTTTAAAATCATCGTAGTTCAGTAGGAATCCTCCCCAACCATCGTTACCACAGCAGCCAGGTCCAAAACGAAAAACAGCTGGCAATGTATTGTCCTCTTCTGCAGAATATAATTCAGCGAACATACCTTCTACGACAATTGTTTTTCCTTCATAATCACTCAAATTCATAAAAATATCATTGATTTGCGTTAAATATAATTTTTCATCAATATGAATCGTATCTGCTGCTTTGACATCATCCCCGATTAAAGCACTATTGTAATCACGCACAGGCAATCCTGTTTCTGGATCAGTTTGTTGTGTTCCGCCTACATTTTGAGCCTGGCTCTCTTCCTCATAAGCAAAACTCGGCTGTGACAATAAATCCTCAATGTCTGCATTCTCGATTTCTTCTTTGCTCATTCTGGAAGGATTCGTCGCATCTTCCTCAGGAATTGCATACCCTCGTTTTCCTGCACCTTGGCAAGAAGTTAAGAATAATACAGCAAGGCATAAAACTCCAACGCTGACTACCGCTTTTTTGTTTCCCTGTTTCATCTCAATGAATTTTTTCGCAATGAAATATAAAATGAATGTAATCATATTACACAAGACGATACTCGCCCCACTTGGCAAGGCGAAAACATAAGAAATTGTTAGGCCAACCCAAAGACATATAATGGAGATAATCGCCGAATTAATAATAACTGTTTTAAACCGTTTGCAAATTCGCATTGATGTAAACATTATAAGGATTTTTCCTAAAATAAAAAGTTAAATCTGATTTACGTTTGAGATCTGAGTTTTTGTTATTTTTTGATACGTAGCTCTGTTATTTTTTGAATACCTAAATAGATGAAAAAGAAAATAATATTACAGATAACAATACTCGCCCCTGTTGGTGTTGCATACACATACGAAAATGTGATTCCCACCCACAAACAAATCATCGAAATGATTGACGAATTGATGATGACGGTCTTGAATTGCTTGCACACGCGCATAGATGTTAAAGCCGGGAAAACAATTAAACTTGTAATCAAAAGTGCCCCCATCATACGCATACCAAGTACAATAATCAATGCTGTCAAAATGGCAATGACCATATTATAAACATGAGCATTCAAGCCCGTTGCTTTGGCAAAATTTTCATCAAAAGTTACCGCAAAAATTCTTTGATAAAACAAGACAAATAAAATGAGTACAACAATGGAAATTCCTAAACTTAGATTCACATCACTTGTAGACATCGTTAGAATACTGCCGAACAAGTAATTGGACACATCCGTATTCATCCCTGTGGTCATCGAAACAATCATGACCCCAATCGCTAAGGCTCCTGTCGAAATAATTGAAATGGCAGAATCTCCCTTGATTTTGCTATTCTCACTAATTCGTAATAGCAAAAATGCTGCGAGGACAACAATTGGAATTGAAACCACCAGTGGTGACGCATTTAAGGCTGTTGCAACCGCCAAAGCACCAAAGCCAACATGTGACAATCCATCCCCAATCATGGCATAGCGCTTTAATACCAAACTCACACCAAGTAGAGCTGCACAAAGGGCAACTAAAGTTCCTACAAGAAAAGCGCGCACCATAAAAGGATATGAAAACATTTCAGTCACAAGATTAAGCATTCAACACACCTCTTGTGAATCGCTCTCCGATTTCGCTATTTCGATACTCGTCAACGGTACCAAAGAAAAGTTGGGCATTATGCAAATGCAAAATATGACTCGCATATTTTAATGCAGCATTTACATCATGTGAAACCATGACAATGGTGATTCCCATGTTCTGATTAATATCTTGAATTAATTGATAAAGTTCTTGTGTTACTAGCGGATCAAGTCCTGCAGCAGGTTCATCAAGAATAATAATTTTCTTCGTTGCACATAAAGCTCTTGCTAGCAAAACTCTTTGTTGTTGACCACCAGATAAATCTCGATAGCAAGAATTTTTCAGATGAGAAATCCCAAGTCTTTCCATATTATCTGATGCCATCTTTTTTTCTTTTTTTGTAAAAAATGGTTTCCAACCTAAATTATTCAAACACCCTGAAATAACCACTTCATAAACACTAGCTGGAAAATCTTTTTGAACAACTGTTTGTTGTGGTAAATAGCCAATTTCATTTGCTGCTAAATCAGATGCTAAAATCACTTCTCCCTCATAAGGTTTCTTTAATTTCAAAAGGCCTTTGATTAAAGTACTTTTGCCTGTGCCGTTTTCTCCCACAACACATAAATAATCCCCTTCATTGACTTCAAAATTGATGTCTTTAATGGCAGGGATTCCTTCATAAGCGAATGATGTATTTTGGCATTTAATTAAACTCATTAAGATTTCCTTTTCTTAATCTTTCATAAAAAATGAAAGTAGCAGTAGTATTTAATACTACTGCTATCATCCTTTTATTGCAATGCCTTCGCTAAATTTTCAACATTTTTTTCCATTAATGAAATGTATGTTTCACCATTTTCAAATTCTTCAACAGACAAGTTGTGTACGGAGTGCAATGTTAGTTTTTCTGCCTCTGAAGATTCGACGATGGAGTCAACAATTTTTTCATTGGATAATTCAATCGAAAATACTGCTGGCAATTTTAGCTCATTTGTTTTATCAATCAAGAATGCAACAGTTGAAGCACTTACTTCGGTATCAGTAGAACATCCTGTGAATGCTGCATAATAATCTAATCCATATTCTTCTGCTAGATAGCGGAATGGGAATCTATCACCGAAGAGGATTGTTTTTCTACTTGCATTTTCTACAACGTCTTCAAATTTTTGATCTAATTTTTCTAATTCAGCAATGTATTTTTCTGAATTTTCTTTATAAAAATCTGCATTTGCAGGATCTAATTCCATAATCTTAGCTGTCATTTTTTCAACAATCTCTTTTGCTTTTACAGGAGATGTCCAAACGTGTTCGTCGATTGTATGTCCATGTTCATGATCATGGTCGTGATCGTGATTATCTTCCATTCCTTCCACGATTTCTTCGATATAAGTATCGACCAAATCTACCAACTTCATTGTTTGAGGTCCATTGCCCTCCATGGATTCAAGAATACTTTCAATCCATGTATCATTTTCTCCACCAGTATAAATGAACAAATCACTCTCTTGTATGGTCTTAATATCCTGTGGAGTTGGCTCATAAGAATGGAACTCAGCACCTGGTTTTAATAACATATGTAAATCTGCTTTATCTCCAACAATTTGTCTCGCAAAATCATATTGCGGAAAAATTGTTGTTACGATTGAAAGCTTTTCTGTATTTTCACTTTCAGTTTCTGTTGCATCAGATGATTCTGATTGCTGTTCAGCCGCAGTTTCACCTTCTGCTTGCGTTTCTTTTTCAGTAGCATTATTGTTACCATTTTGGCAAGCTGCTACCGCTCCTAATATCATCATTAAACTTAAAATAATTCCGATAATTCTTTTCATTATTCTATTCCCATTTATTTTTATTATTTACTTCTTAATTCAGCACAATGATCACATAGACCATAAAAAACTGTTCTAATCGGATCAATTGTAAAACCGTGTTCCTCTTGAATATGATGTTGTAACTCTTCAATCTCATGGCAGTCAAAATGAATTAACGTATCACACTTCTCACATTTTAAATGGAAATGATCATGATGATGTTCTTCGCATTCATGCTGCACATACTCAAAACAAGAACCGCTACTCTCATCAATGAAGAATTTTTTGACCAATCCTTCTTCCACCATTTTATTCAAATGACGATAAATTGTTGTTAAACCAATCTTTACATCTAACGCTTCAAAATATTCTTTAATATCATTCGCTGAAACATGTTGGCCAGATTTGCTTTCTAAATACTCGAGCATAACTTTCTTCTGATTGGTTTTATAATTAGCCATTTTCTTTCCTCCATTTATGAAAATGTTCCCCGCCTAATAATTTGGAAACGATTTTCATTTTAGCAGAGTTCTTATAATTGATAAAGCTTCAACTATTGTTGTGTTGCAATCTCCGTTATTGTGGTATCGGTTTGTTGCTCTTGGTCAACATCTTAACTTTACTGAAAAAACAAGAGACCAATCCTAGCACGACAAAATGCAGGACTATGAATAATATGATCGCCCCTAAGCTTTTCTTTTTCTTATTCTTCTTTTTTTCCATACTTACTTCCTTATTTGTTTTTGTCTCTTATTTTTCGTTTTTAAAAATGATAATGATTTTCAATTTCAAATTGGAAACGATTTTCATTTTACTAATTTTGGAACTTTTGTCAAGGAATAATTTTG
>CAYFSZ010000092.1:0-5021 GCA_964346085.1 uncultured Mageeibacillus sp.
GATACCTCACAAAACCCATATTTCTCCTAAAATTAAAAGAAACCGTTTTGAAAAAAGTTTGATCAAAACAGTTTCTTTCTTTGTGAACTATTGTACAATTTTTATAAAAAGATTGATCATAATCTGTGATTCAATCTTCAGCAAAATCGCTTAATTTTTTTAAGAATATATGTAAGTTATTCTGTCATGAAAACACTCTTATATGGAGTTCTCATAACATTAACCCATTGTTTTAGTGTTTCCCTATTTGCTTGAGGAATAGGATAATTTCTTGCTGTACATACCTTTTCAGCACCCGGAGACAGGGAACTTATTGTAACGATAAGTCCAGATTCTGCACCGTACTCTTGAATATCCGCCCAAAGAGATTTTACCACCATCTTTTCAATTTTTGTTGTATACCTCTTACATTGAATAAGAATAGTTGGTGGTCCAGACTATTCATTCTCTTTCAACCAAACCCTTGCATCAATTCCGTCATCAATTTCAATATAATATCCTTGTTTTTCAAAGCTTTCACATGTGAAAGCTTCAAATTTCCTCCAATTAATATCTCTAACTGAAAAATTCAGTCATCTGGCCATTCGTCGTGCGTACCGTGAAGGTTCGCCATTTTTTATATTTCGCTCTTATTTTAATGTTAGCTTTATAGCAACTTAAACATGGCACAAGTAAATTGCATGTATATTAAATACCCTCGAACGTTCGTAGGAACAAATCGAGGGCCTTTTTATCAATCTTCCCATTTTCGGGAACATATTAGTATGTCGGCTAAATTTTGCTTATAATGAATTTCTCTTTAATTCCTATTTGAAAATTACATCTATTAACCTTGATAACGGATTCTTTCAACCAAAGTTGCTTTTTTCAGATTATGACTTAAAACAAAAGATAGTACAATCTGCAAGAAACTAACCACCAAAATCATTGCCAGAATAGGTATAAATGGAATATGGTAAACATTCATTCCAAATACGCCATTCACCTTCGCATAAGAAAAGAGTAGATATCCAATCGGTAATCCTACAACAAGAGAGACGAATATTGTTCCTAGTGTGAAAATCAAGCCTTGTATCTGCAAACTAATATTTAATTGCTTGTTCGTCATTCCAACAGCTTGCAATACGCCATATTCTTGTCTTTTTGTTATGATATTTATAATCATTGTATTGGCAAGATTCATAAATCCAATCAAGCCTGCAATTGCCATAAATAAATAACTTCCCAACTTCATCATGGTACTTGCGAATTCAGCTGTCTGCAATTCATCATGGTAAGTTTTAAACTTGACATAAGATGTATCTGCAATGAGGTTTCTTACATTTTGCTCCACCGAAGCTACATCGCCTTCGTCCGTATCAATCCAGATATAGCCATAGGATACCCCTTCTGGCTGCATCGCTTGATAGACCTCCTCTGGGATGACAAGATAGGTATCCGCACTTGTAAATGCACCAGCAATATTTCCTTTATAAGTAAATTCTTCTGTCCCATTATCTAATTCAAAAGTTATCGGATCATTCAATGAATAGCCATCTGGCGCCATCCACATAGACCAACCGAAGAAAACATCTCCATTTCTTACAGCCTCGTTATAATCCATTGGGCCAAGGTCGCCTTCATATCGCATCTTTTCAAAATCTTCTTTATTCACAATCGAGACGACCTGCTTTGAACCATTTATTTTTGCAACAGCAATTTCTCTCGTTAGCACTTTATTAACGCCTGGTATACGCTCAATTTCTGCAATAAGTGTGTCATTCAATGGATTCTTTTTAAGAATCGAATCCAGATTATTTTCTGGATAAGCTTCATCCCACTCATAAGAATAATCAAGCTTCAATTCAAATTGCCCGTGATTCATGCCTTTTCTTGCTTCGTATTCCGTATCGATATTTCCTACAAAGTTTGCGATAATCACAAATAATACACAAGAAAGACCCATTGTAAGAATCGTTCCGATTGTTCTTTTCTTATTACCAACTACATTTGCCATTGCCAAAGAGAATACAGATATATTTTTTTGGCCTTTCCGCATTCCATGGTTCTTTTTTGTTGAGTTTTCCAAATATCGTGTTGCTTCAATAGGCGATATTTTCGAAACAATTTTCATCGGCTTTCGAAGTGCTAATATCACTGTTAGCAATGAAATCAAAATACTAACTAGCATCAATGTGGCTGAAAATAATGGTACCTGACTATTTGGTATTCCAATAGATGCCATATTCCCTTGTTCGATTAACCAACCAAAGCTTACTTTTGCCATAAAAAATCCAAGAACCCATCCAATAGGTATTGAAAGCACTGAAAGAATCATACCTTCTCGAAAAATCAACTGTTTCATCTGCTTTTTTGTTGCACCTAAGGCTTTGATTTTTCCGTATTCTTGTATCTTTTGAGCGATACCCACTTGAAAAATATTATAGATAACAACAACCGAAAACAGTACAATCCCTAAGATTAGAATGCCACATACCGCAATCATTTCATAGCTCGGCTCTAGTGTCCAAGACAAGAAATAATCATTTACAATCAGGTTTTTGCTATCAATTCCGGAAGAATCCGCAATGTTCGTAAGCACTGAATCAATGTTATTCATAGAAACATGGACAGAATCATTCAATGTAAAATAGACATTGTATGCTCGCTCGTTTTCTGCAAATTGACTATCATAAAAATCGGAAGAAGTGAGTACTATATAGGAAGACTCAGCTTTATATGCCTCTCGATCAAATAGAATGCCACTAACTACAAAATCTTGCTTACTATATTCCTCGTTCATTCCAGAACGATATTCAAGACGAATACTATCTCCAATTTTCACATGCTCATAGCCCTGCGACTTAAAGAAAGCTTTACTTGCAGCAATATCCTGTGGACCCTTTGGATAGGATCCTTCCGAAAGTAAATATTCTTGATTGTAAGGTAGCATTTCTAGGACATGCTCGTCTGCACTAACAAATGCGCCTTTCTCATTCCCTTTTAAGATACCGGCTGTAGACATCAGCCCGACCGTATCTATTTCAGCTCGTCGTTCGATTTCCTGTAACTGCGTATCATCTACAGATAAGAACAGTCCATAATTGCTTCCATATCTGTCCGCTGCATTTTCTTTTTGTAGGTTAATAACGCCATTTCCAATAGTGCTGATAATAGTAAGTAGCATTGTCGTTAAACAAATAGCAAATATGATAAGGATACTTCTCGTTTTATTCTGCTTGTTATTGTTGAATGCGATTTTAGTAATTGTATTCATCGGAAATCCACCACTTGTCCATCTTCAATGATTAAGATACGGTCTGCTACCTGTGCAATTTGATCATCATGTGTAATCATCACGATGGTCTGACCATATGTTTTTGCCGTCATTTTTAGCAGGCCAATTACTTCGTCGCTTGTTTTTGAATCAAGATTACCGGTTGGTTCATCTGCAAAAAGTATTTCTGGTTTGGTGATTAAGGCTCTTGCGATTGCGACTCGCTGCTGCTGTCCACCAGATAATGTATTCGGGAGGTTGTGGATCTGATTCTCAATACCTAGTGTGGTAATGATGTCATTTGCATATACTTCATCGACTTTTTTTCCATCCAGCCCTAAAGGTAACACGATATTTTCCCAAACATTGATGGCTGAAACCAAATTATATGCTTGAAAAATAAAACCAATTTTTCTTCTACGAAAAATTGCCCGTTGATCCTCGCTCATCTGATACATATCGTTTCCCGATAATAGAACTTTGCCTTCCGTTGGCATATCAAGTCCCCCAAGCATATGGAGTAGTGTGCTTTTGCCAGAGCCAGATTTACCTACAATGGCAACAAATTCCCCCCGATTAATCTTAATGCTTACATTATTTACTGCCTTCACTTGATTTTTATTTGTTCCATAAAACTTACTAAGTTGATTTGTTTCTAATATGACACTCATTTAACAGTCCTCCATGTTCTAATTTTGCTCCTATCTTATCAAGTGAATCTTTCATTTCACTTTCAAAAAAAGTAGAAGTCTTACGGTTTCGTAAGACTTCTATTTTTTCTCTAGCAGTTGAATAACAAACTTACTGCCATGTCTATGATTAAATCCAACGTCCATGTCAAAATTAGAGGACACTGTTATCGTCCCATGATGTTGCTCGATAATTTCTCTTGAAAGAAATAATCCAATCCCAGAACCACTTTCTTCTTTTACTTCTGGCAGGGAGCCTCTGAAAAAGCGTTGAAATATCTTATGATATTCTTCCTTCGGTATACCAATCCCTTGGTCTTCAATCTCAATACGTACAATCCCAGTTCTTTTTTGTAATCGAATCGCTATTTCGGAATGAGTCGGGCTGTACTTAATAGCATTATCCAAAATGTTGATAAGTGCTTCACTCAACCATTTTTTGTCTTGCATAATCTCATAGTTTTCTAATGTTTCATCAAAGTCAAAAACTAGCTCAATGTCCTTCTTTATTGCATTCGGATAGACACGATTCACAGCAGTAATTATTGTTTCTAAAAGAGGAAGCTTTTTTTTATCAATTTGAATTAATCCTACTTCCATTTTTGAAATCTGCAATAATGATTGCAGCAGTACTTCCAAACCATCTAATGCATTTCTACACCTTATTCGAAACTCTTTTTGTTCTTCTTCACTTAGATTATCTCGAAGCAAAACACTAAAACAGGCATCTAATGCTGCGACGGGGGTTTTTAATTGATGCGATATATCAGAAACTAGCTCTTTCGTTCCTTCCTTTTCCAATCGCGCTTCTTCTTTCAGCCACTTCATATAATGTCCAAGTACATCCAATTGATATTTGATTTTTTCCTGCTCATCTTCATCGTCATCGTCTAGTTCCAGTATTACTTCATAATTGTTTTCTCGAAAATTCACAAGTGTGTTTTCTATTTGCAAAAATCTGGCTTTATCCTTTTGTAGGATCATTCTTCGCCAAAGCCATAACAAAGAAAAAAGTATGACAAACAAAAAGAATGTGCCACCCGCTGTTACCGCTATGTTCTGTAAGAACTGTTGAT
>CAYFSZ010000093.1:0-4937 GCA_964346085.1 uncultured Mageeibacillus sp.
CATTATCTTCGATGTTTTTCATTTTACGTTTGTATGCATCGATAACAGCTAATGGGTTATTACCATTCACTGTTTCTGTATGCATTTGATTGTCTGTTAAAGATACGCCAACACGTGAAGGATTACCATAACCCATGGTTTCACCTTTTGTTTGACCACCCATACCATAATGGTTGTTATTGACATTGAATACTAATGGCAAACCACCTTTCATGTCTCCTTCCCATAATGTATGGTATTGGTCCATAGTTGCCATAACCATTGCTTCCCATACAGGACCACAACCTAAAGATCCATCACCAATATTTGCAATAACTAAGCCAGGTTGACGATTTACTTTTTTGTAAAGAGCAGCACCTAAAGCGATACCTGCTGAACCACCAACGATAGCATTATTAGGGAAAATACCAAGTGGTGTGTAATAGCTGTGCATGGATCCACCAAGACCTTGGTTAAAACCAGTTTCTTTTGCGAAAATTTCTGCTAATACACCGTATAAGATGTAAAGTGTTGCTAAATCACTGCTGTCTTTTTGTTCTGAACGTAAGGATTCTAAAGCTTTTAATTGTTTACCATCCATGAATGTTTCCATCATTTCGAGTAATTCTTTTTCTTCCATTTTACGTATTGCGGAGAAAGCTTTTGCTAAAACTTCACCATGGGATCTATGTGAACCAAAGATAAAGTCATTTTTGTCGAGTAAGAAAGCTTGGCCAACAGCAGCTGCTTCTTGACCGATGGATAAATGGGCAGGACCCGGATTGTTATAGTCCATGCCATTATAATGATTGGTCGTTTTGATTGACATCAGCATTTCTTCGAATTCACGAATCAAACGCATATCTCTGTAGATTGCTAAGAAATCTTCTTTTGAGAAATTGTCTTTTTCATCTTTTACAGATTTTTTGTATTGATGTACTGGAATGTCTTTTAATTTGATTTTTCTTGCCTTTAAAGCTTCTTTTGGATCAAGAAATAATGATTTTGTCATATTGTCCTCCTAATTATAATTGAAAAATTGCTTCTCTGATTGCTTCACCAACAGTTGGATGTGGGAAAACAAATTCTTTGATTTCTGCAATTGTCATTTGTTTTTCGATCATCATGCCAAGCATAATGCAAATTTCTGAAGCATAGCTGCCGAGCATATGGGCACCGATGATATAGTTACGTTTTTTGTCGACTAATAATTTAATCACGCCATTGCCTTTTTCAACTTCAGCAACATAACGACCACTGTACATGAGTGGTACTGTCAATGCTTTGTAATCTAATTTTTTCGCTTTAGCTGTTTCTTCTGTTTCACCAACAAAGCACATTTCAGGATTTGTGTAGATAACGGATGGCATTGCTTCATAACGCATCACATCTTTTTTGCCTAAAATTGTGTTGACTGCAACTTCTGCTTCACGGTATGCAGCATGTGCTAACATCCACTTACCATTGACGTCACCAACTGCATAAACATTCGGTATATTGGTTAACATTTGATCATCAACTGTTACTCTACCGCGATCATGTTCAACGCCGATTTTTTCTAAACCGATGTCGGAAACTGTTTTTCTTCCGATGGAAACTAAGCAGTAATCAGCTTCGATTTTATTGCTCTTTCCTTCTGCTTCATATTCCACAAACCCGTCACCAAATTTTGTGACTTTGGAATTGAGATAGAATGTTAAACCTTTGGCTTCAAAGCTCTTTTGTAATAATTTGCTTAATTCTAAATCTGCAGCACCTGCGATATGATCAAGCATTTCAATAACAGTTACTTCTGTGCCAACTGTTTGGAAATAACTAGCCATTTCTAAGCCGATAACACCACCGCCAACGATGACCATTTTCTTTGGAATTTCTTGCAAATCTAAGATTTCGCGGCTAGTAATTGCAAAGCCTTTTTCCAATTGTTCTTTTAAACCGTCAATTGGTGGAATCATAACTTCTGAACCAGATGCGATAATTAAGTTTTTGCCTTCATAATCTTTGCCATCTGCTGTGACAGTGATAACGCCGTTTAAACGACTTTTGATTTCAGCTTTTGCTTTGACCACTTCAACTTTATTCTTTTTCATGGTCATGCCAACGCCAGCGACTAAAGTTTTAACCACTTTATTTTTGCGTTTAACAACAGCTTTCTGATCAATTTTTGCTTCTTTTGTAGTCACGCCGAAAACTTCTGCATCAAGGGCATGTTCATACATTTTTGCAGAGTTGAGCAAGGCTTTGGAAGGAATACACCCTTCATTTAAGCAAACGCCACCTAAGCTTCTTTTTTCAAAAAGAGCAACTTTTAAACCATGTTCGCCAGCTCTTTCTGCTGCTAAGTAACCACCTGGGCCACCACCAATAACTAATAAATCGTACATATTATTTATACCTCGTATTTGTGACATCGCTTAGTTCATTAAGAACAAATCAATGTTTTCGATTGCATGTTTCAAAGCTTTATTGAATACGCCAGCTGGTGCACCATCAATTGCTCTATGATCAATTGTTAATGAAAGATTGATGCATGGGAATAATTCCAATTCTCCGTCTTTGCCTCTACGTACTCTTTCAGAAGCTGAGTTAATACCAACAATGCAGGTTTGAGGTGGATTGATAACTGGGGTAAAGCTTTCAACTCCACTTGTACCCATATTGGTTACTGTAATTGTGCCACCGGATAATTTATCTGGGCTGATAGAACCTTCTTGGCATGCAACTGCTAAAGCTTTTGCTTCTTGAGAAATTTGACTCAAAGATTTGAGGTCAGCATTTTTGATAACTGGAACCATCAAACCACGATCTGTATTCACAGCGATTCCTAAGTGAACATGTTTGAAATGACGAATATAGCCTTCTTCTTCATTAAAATGTGCATTGAAATCTGGATGTTGTTTTGCCACTCTAGAAATTGCAAATAAGAAAAAGTCGTTAATTGTAGGAACATTTTCTAATAATGGTAAGCCAAGAACTTTGTCCATACCTTTTTCTTTTTGTGTTTTAAGATGTTTTCTTAAGTCTAATAATTTTTGAACATCTGCAGGTGTATTCAATGTCAATTGAGCCATTGTTGATAAGGACTCTCTCATTGTTCTTGAAATCACTTTGCGGATATTTGTTAATTTTGTATCTGTATATTCTGGTTCATCAGATAAAGCAACCATTTGATCAATGTATGCTGCACCTTCTGCATTTTGAAGTTCAGGTAATTTAGATAAATCTTCAACACGAACTGCACCGCCGATACCAGAACCTTGTACGCCTGCTGCATAATCTTGACCTGCTGCTGTGGTTGCTGTATGACCTGCTGCTAAAGCATCTTCAACGTCACGTTCAATAATACGTCCGTTAGGGCCTGTTGCTGCAGCCATTCTCAAATCAACATTATGTTTATCTGCGAAACTCTTTGCTCTTGGGCTAACAGGATGTTCTGCACCATCTGCTTTTGGAGCTGCTTTTTCAGCTTTTGGAGCTTCTACTTTTTCTTCTTTTGCAGCTTCAGCTTTTTCTTCTTTTGCAGGTTCTGCTGCACTTGCGCCTTGTCCTGCACCGTCTGCTGTTGCACCTTCTGGAATATATTGTTCCCAATCTTCACCAGGTTCTCCGATGACCAATACATTTAATAAGCATGGAACATCGTCACCTTCTTCAAAGAACACAGCGATGACTTCACCACTTGCTGATGCTGTTTCATCGAATGTAGCTTTGTCTGTTTCATACGTAAAAAGCTTATCGCCTTCATTGACTTTATCGCCTTTTGCGACATGCCATTCGCCAATAATACAGCTTTCTACTGATTGTCCTTGTCTCGGCATAATTACCGGTACTGCCATAATTCTATCCCCCTTTATTTTACAAATTGGTTCAATGGAAGCTCTAAAACTTTATTCTTAGAAGTTAAAACTTCCATTCCTAATTTATTTAACTTATGTAAATCAGCACTATTTGGAATTGTGTCTGTTACTAAATAATCAATCATTTTTAGTTCTGCAATTTGGGCTAATGCTGTATGGCCCAATTTTGTATGGTCTGCAGCCACAATATTGATGGATGCTTTTTGCATCATTTGGCGACACAAACCTGATACTTCATTGTGATACGTAGAAATACCGTCATCAAAATCAATTCCATCGACTGATAAAATCGTTTTGTGAACTTTATATTTTTCAAGCTGTCTAGAGGTATCTTCACCATAGGTAAACAAATACTGGAAGTTCAAATTCCCACCTAAAAGAATGACTTCAATATCCTTGTTCGCAGAAAAAATCTCAGAAATTTGAATCGAATTTGTGATAATTCGCAAATTCTTCTTTTGTATCAATTCTTGTGCAATAAAATAATTTGTGCTTCCTGAGTTCATGATAATATTATCACCATCATTCACAAGCGACGCAACATTTGCAGCAATCTGTAACTTTTCTACTTTGCGCTCTTGTAAACGTTCAGAAGAATCAAGAGCATAGTAGTTTTTAACAGTTTGAACCGCACCTCCATGTACTCTTTGTAATAATCCTTCATTTTCTAATTCAGCTAAATCACTACGAATCGTCACTTCGGAAGTTGAGAATTGCTCGCTCAGTTCAGAAACACGAACATTTCCATCGTTTTTCAGGCGATGCAAAATATTCGCTCTTCTCTCTGCTTGCGAAAGATTTTTGTACTGTTTGCTCACTCTACTGCCTTATATAAGTAATATTAGTATTTTCTACTTTTTTCTTATTGTTTTTCTATAAAACGAAAATTTTGCTTTCGGTTTTTCTTTCGTTTTGCTTACGGTTATTGTAAGGCTACTAATTTATGAAGTCAAGAAAAAAGTTATGATTTCTTAATGTTATTGAGTTGAGGTGTCAATTGGTACAATTAATGGAGTTTTGTTGCTTGGATGGGTCCCGAGGTACGGTTTATTGGGAAAATCTGGGAGGTTCCGTCCATTGAGGTTTTTTCTGAAGTACGGC
>CAYFSZ010000094.1:0-4888 GCA_964346085.1 uncultured Mageeibacillus sp.
GTAACATAGAACTTGAGCAAAGCCAAATACTCGCGCAGCAAATTATTCGGTAAATACAAAAATGTTGATTTTGCAGAAATGCCTGACATATTTTCATAGCCAACTTCTTCTGCGATTAGTAAAGATCGATACACATGAAAATTATTCGTGACTAGCCCAACTTGGCTTCCCTCTTCAATCAGTTCTTTACTATTCTCAAGATTTTCTTTTGTCGAATGAGATTGATCCTCCACGATAATTTTTTCTTCAGAAACTTTCTTTTGCACTAGATAATCACGCATGATTTCTGCTTCTGGGGCAGGTTCATTATGTCCCTGCCCTCCAGACACAATCACTTTCGTATCTGGATTTTCTTCCAAATAGGCAATCGCCTTGTCGAGTCGCCATTGCAGAACCTTACTCGGACCATTTTCTCGCACTTGTGCACCTAGGACAATAATATAATCGAGCTCTGGTTTCCCTTGGGCTAAATACTCGCTCATAATTTTTTTCTCTACAAAAATAAAACTACCAACAAATAAGACGACCAAAACAAGCAAAACTACCTTAATTTTGTGATTCATTTTATCGAGCCATCCTTTTTTCAAACCTAATCCAACGGTGAAAAAGATAGCTGCAATTAAAAACCAAATTAAGAAAAAGTAAGTTCCTGAATTAAGCGATGCAATGACAATGCCATAGATAGCAAAAACAACTGATAAAACAAGAAAAATCCCTGCAATCACAATATTCCTCCCAAGTTATTATTTCACTAATTGAGAAATAGTTTTGAAAGCTGGATGTTTTGCATCTTTCAAAAAGTCAAAAGCAATTGTTTCAGAATTACTGATGACAGCACCCATGGATTCTAACAAAGATAAGCCGTTCTTTTTATTCTCTTTTGTTCTTGAACCGAGCGCATCTAGCACAGCAATGACTTCAATCCCATTGATTAGTAATTCTCGCACCGTTTGATATACACATATATGCGTTTCCATTCCTGTCACAATTACTGTCTCGATTTGTTTTTCTTGAAGCAATGCAAGGACTTCAGGAAGTAATGCATTGAACTCTGTTTTTTCATAAACAAAAACATTATCTTCCGGGAGATTTTCCATGATGCTTGGCACAGTTTTTCCCAAGCCTTTCGGATATTGCTCGGTAATGACAATTGGTAAATCGAATTGTTTCGCCACTTCAATCAACACTGACATCGGCTTTTCCATTTTCTCTGATTGATGAATCGCTGGTGCCAATTTTTCTTGAATATCGACGATCATCAATGCGACTTTTTTATCTCTTAATAAGAATTTTTTCATAATACTATCCTCTGTAATTGTTTTTTTATTATGGTATTACACATTCTCTTGCCCTGTAAAGTGTTTCACTCTATGATAGAATAACTAAACGAAAAGAGGACTTCCTATGAATCAATACGATGTGATTATCATCGGTGCAGGCCTGTCAGGCTTATCTGCTGCAGCGCTTTGTGCGAAAAGAGGGCTAAAAGTTGCGGTATTTGAGAACGCTTATAATCCTGGAGGATCTTGCGGTATTTTCAGAAGAAAACATCGAACCTTCGATATTGGATCCTCAATGTTATATGGTTTTGGCGAAGAAGGATTCAATGCCCATCGCTTCTTGTTTAATGCTTTGGAAGAGCCGATTGATATGATTCGTCATGAGAATTTATACGCAGTGAATTTTGATGAACACCGGATTACCTTCCATCAAGATATCGATAAGTTCGCGGATGAATTATCTTCTGTTTTCCCAGATGAAAAAGACAACATTCATCGTTTCTATCGTGAAACCTATCAGTTATATTACAATGTTTTGGTTGAAAATCCAGTGTACTCCACCCCTGATGAAACCGACCCAAAAGATGGTCTAAAAAGTGTGATGCAGCATCCGATTTCATATATCAAATTTCTCAGTTATTTAAACAAAACTGCAAAAAGTTTCTTGCAAAAATATTTTTCTAACCCAGAAATTTTTAACTTTTTCGACAAAATGACATCTACCTATTCCTATACAACTGTTGAGGAATCCCCGGCGATTTTAGCTGCCGTCATGTTTGTCGATAATCATGTTGGTGGAAGTTCCTATCCTGCTGGTTCTACGCTTTTCTTACCAGGAAAACTAGAAAAAGTCATCGAAGAAAATGGCGGCGACATGTATTATGAATCGAAAATTTCAGAACTTTTATTTAATGAAAACACGCCAAATGGAGTGAAAACAATTCACGGGGAAGAATTTTTGGCAAAGGATCTTATTTTTTCAGGAACGGTTTGGAATTTATATAACAATTTATTGCCTCCTGAACAGAAGGATGAAAAACTAACTAAGTGGGCTAATAGCCAAGTTCCCACCTATCCAAGTGTGGTCATGTATTCAACCGTGAAACGTGATGTCATCCCGCCGGGAACAAACCCAATTGAGATGCTCGTTGGTAGAATGGACAAACTGGACGAAAGCGAAGTCACCGCCTATATTCCTAGCATTGATGATCATACTATTTGCCCTGACGATGAGCATATTGTTTTAGCAATCGGTCCTGCAACACGAGATTGGTTCGGTATGAATCAAGCAGAGTATCTTCAGGCAAAAAAAGAAGAAAAGGAAAGGCTTTGTGCGATTTTAGAAAAGAAATTCCCTTGTTTCACCGATAATCTAAGACATTTTGAAGTTGCAACTCCTAAAACAATTGAGCGTTACACATTGAAGAATGGTGGCGCTGTTGCTGGACCAAAACAAATGCTTGGTCAACATATGTTCAAGCGTCAAAAAACTAGAACAAAGTGGAATCATTTATTCTGCTGCGGCGAATCGACTGTCATGGGCACAGGCACACCGACCGTCACTGTATCAGGTATCGCAGCCGCGAATGCTGTTCTTAAAAATCATCAATTAGAGCCTTTTGTCTATCATAAAGACATGAAAGATTTTGTGCGTTATTACAATCCTCCTTTTACGAAAGAGATGATGTATGACGGTTATTCTGCAGCTGAAAAAGAAATCATGCATGAAGCAAATCGTTGTCAGCTATGTAAAAATCCGTTATGCACTAAAAACACAAATCAAGATATACGTGGTATCATGCGCAGGGTCGCCGTTGGGAATTTCTCTGGGGCAAAGCGTGTCGCTGTAAAAAATCAAACAACTAGCGAACAAGAACAGCAATTCATGGACCAATGCTTATTGAACAACATCGACGGACACGGATTAAATATCCCTGCAGTTCTCGATTTTCTCAATGAAACGGAATCCTTATGAAGAAAAAAATCATTATTGTTGGCGCAGGCATTGCAGGCTTAACTGCAACCGCATATTTGTGTAAAGCTGGATTTGAACCAATTCTCTTGGAGCAATCCTCTGCTCCTGGTGGTCTGGTTAATTCTTATGAGGCAAACGGTTTTCATTTTGATGCAGGTATAAGAGCTTTTGAAAATGCAGGAATTCTACTTCCCATGCTACAAAATCTAGGTATAGATATCGAATTCCACACCAATCCAATCACCATGCAAATCGCTGATCAATCTTTCTCCATGCAAGGAGCTTCTTCTGTTGAAAGTTTCGAGAATGCACTCCGTCATCTGTTCCCAGATAATCTTGATGACATTTCAAAAATCATGGAACTTATCAGACGTACAATGAGCTATATGGATGTGTTATACGCTGTCAATAATCCTTTGTTCAATGAAAACATGACGGATTTAACCTATTTGCGCAAAGAATTTTTGCCATGGTTTTTGGCCTATCAAACGAAAATGCGCAAAGCTCTTAAGATAAACAGTCCAATCTATGAGGAGCTGGGTAAACTCACGCAGAATAAAGCATTAATCGATGTGATTGCACAGCATTTTTTCACAAACACCCCTGCCTTTTTTGCCTTAAGTTATTTTTGGCTTTATCAAGAATATTTATATCCTACGAACGGCACGAGTGAGTTAATCAACCAACTAGTTTCGTATATTGAAGAACACGGTGGTATGATTCAATACCAGCAACGTGTTCGCGAAATTCAACACAGCAAGCATCTACTTTTCACGGATGAACATGCTTTTTCTTATGATGAACTCATTTGGGCAGCCGATGGTGCAAATTTTTATCAAGCGCTGAACCTCTCCTATTTGGATAGTACTCGTCAACATAAAAAGATTGCACAAAAGCAGAATTTAACTGCGTCTAGCAAAGGCTCTGATTCCGTTATTTCTCTCTTCTTAGGTGTCGATTTGCCCAATGAATTTTTTTCTGCTAAACATCAGGCTCATTTATTTTTTACACCTTATCTTGAAGGAATTTCGAGTATTACATATGATGTGAATAGTGATTGGAAAGATTATTTCCAAGAATATCTTGAAAAAACAACTTATGAGATTTCCATTCCAGCATTACGGAATTCTTCCCTTGCCCCTGCGAGAAAAACGGGATTAATCATTAGTACTTTAGGAACCTATGATGCGATTAAGAAAATCCAAGACAAAGGAGATTATGAACAATTCAAGCAATTTGTTTCCGATCAAATGATTTCTGTGTTAGAAAATACGATTTATCCTGATTTGAGCAAGCATATCGAATATCAATCACTCAGCACACCTATTACTTATCAAAAAATGTTTTTGAATCAAGATGGCGCAATCAACGGTTGGTCTTTTATAAACGAAGTCATGCCGTGCATCGCTGATGTTAGGAAAATGACAAAAACCATCTTAACTCCTTTTAAGAATATCTATCATATCGGCCAATGGACATATGCTCCAGCAGGACTTCCTACCTCTATTCTCACCGGTAAACTTGCAGCGGATAAAATTATCAGGAAGAAAAAATAATTACAGTTATTTGAAACCTTTGTATTTGAGTTACCTTGTTATTGCCTTGGAAATTAATGCTTTGCACGGGTTATTGA
>CAYFSZ010000095.1:0-4837 GCA_964346085.1 uncultured Mageeibacillus sp.
TCCTGCAGGAATCTGCAATTTAACCATTGTTAAAACTTTTTTAGCCATAAGGCCACCTCCCATTTTCTTGTTAAAAATATATGTAATCAGGATTTTCCTGAAACACACTAAATAATTCTATCAAATTCTCAAAATTTGTGTTAAGTCTAATTCAATTGGAGTTTCTCTACCAAACAGAGAAACCAAAACTGTGACTTTCTTTTTATCTGGATTAATTTCTTCGACTGTTCCAACGAATCCATCGAATGGACCATGAATAATCTTAACGGAATCACCAACACCGTAATCAATAATTGGTTCCCAATTGGACTCAAGACCCATGATCATCAATTCTTCATCTGTTAGAGGAACAGGTTTTGTGCTAGAAGGGCCGACGAAACCCGTGACACCACGAGTATTACGAACAATGTACCAAATATCATCTGTTAAGATCATTTTGATTAAAACATAGCCCGGATATAATTTCTTCTCAGAAACTTTTTTCTTACCTTCTTTGATTTCTACTACTTGTTCCGTAGGTATTAAGATTTCTTGAATATAACTTTGTAATTCACGATTTTCAACAATCTTGTCCAAAGTCATTTTCACTTTATTCTCATAACCAGAATATGTATGTATTACATACCAAAGAGCTTCTTGTTCTTGATTGGCACTCATTCTCTCACCACTCATTCAGCAGTTTCTGTTACAACAACAGACTCTGTCGTTTCCGTCTCTTCAACCGTTTCTGTAATACTTGTTTCAGTTTTTCTATCATAATCATAGAAACCTGTCGCATTCAGCAAGCTTGAAATGACTGTATCAAAAATAAAAATTATTAAAACGGAAAGCAAAATAATAGCAATGACAATTCCTGCGTTTGCTTTCAAACGTTTCTTGTCAGGCCAGGTAACACGTTTTAACTCAGCTTTAATATCAGAGAAAAAATGTTTTATTCTCTTAAAAAAGCCTGGTTTTTCATCTTTTTTCTGGTTTTTCTTTGTTTCTTTTTGTGAAGCCATAATAATCCCTTCCAATTAATGATAATTAGAAAATAATCTCTATTATTTCGTTTCTACATGAATAGTATGTGTTCTGCAGAAAGGACAATATTTCTTCAATTCTACTTTATCTGGTGTATTCTTTTTATTCTTTTTAGTGTTGTAATTACGTTGTTTGCATTCTTTACATGCTAATGTAATTTTATCTCTTGGTCCTTGACTGGCCATGGTTTTCACCTCCGATTATGTAAGAAAACTCTATTTCTTGCCTCATTTCAGCCATTTTTAGCATAATTAAAAAAAGCCTTGTAAGGCAAGCTACATAAGTATATATATAAAGCGTTCGCTTGTCAAACGTGATTTTTGTATTGTTATATCCGCAATACGTTTTGCATTTCTGCTTTTCATAGATGGACGGCTTGTTATTCTAAACCTCGAATTTCCGTCCCTTTGCGTAGCTCATTGCTACATCCCAAAGTACGGCTTAAGGCCGCACACCCCGAGATTCCGTACTCACATGTAGCAATTTGCTACATTCTAAAGTACGGCTTACGATTACCAACCTCCAATTTCCGTCCCTCTACGACGATTATCGAAGTACGGTTTAACGCCGCGCCCCCGAGATTCCGTCCCTAAACGTAGCTTTTTACTACATTTCGAGGGACGGCTAAGCGTAATTATAAGCCGACTTCCGTCCTTCACCGTTCCAAGTGTTGTTTCCTCGTTAGAAAACCTCAAGTCCCGCTATACTTTTTTCAAAAAAATCGTGCTATTCTATGAAAAAGAGAAATGCCTGTGAGGTTTTATGAGAAAAGTATCCCTATTTATTCTATTTATTATTTCTCTCGTTTCTTTAGTGGGATGTGCTTCTCTTGCAGAAAACGCAGATAAAGACATTTCTTCCACGAATGTAGATTCGATTATTTCTGATTCAATATCTTCGACTACAGTCACAACCTTAGAAACGGAATCAGAATCTCAAACAACGATAATGACTTCAACTGAGACAATAGCGCAGAGTATTCAACATAGCTCTCAATTTAGCAGCAGGAAAGCTGACGGGATTTCTTATCAATTCCCTAGTAACTGGATAGAAAATAAGCAAGATATTTTTGATAACGACTTTTCCAACATCTCGTATTACATCAAAACTGACTCCGAGTATCTTTTTCAAATGTTTTATCAGTCGCTAAGTACAAATTCTGACTATCAATTATCACTTCGCATGATTGATTCAATTAACAGTGCCGAAGGTAAAAATTTTATCGAGCAATTAAGCGGCGAAACCCATGGCGACATAACTTTTTCCATCTTTCGAATAAATGATGAAAAATTCGGAAATCAATTTCTTTATTTTGCTTATCGAAATCAAAAAGTATACTGTTTTTATTTTTCTGAATCATTGAATGAAGAGATTAGAAATCAGATTTTGTCTTCAGTAAAAATTTCAAACGATAACAGTTTTGAAATGACGACGCCTCTTCCAGAAAATCTGACAGCTGGACAAGCAGCTGCGTTAAACTCTGCCTTAGCTTATTTGGAAAATGAACCATACTCAGAAAAGGTCTTAAGAGAAAAACTAACAGCGGATGGACACGCATTAGCTGATATTGATTTTGCAATGCAACATCATAGTATAGATTTCTATGAAATTGCCGTGAGAGCTGCAGTTAATGCGATGGATAACGGAGATTATTATTTAGATTTACCTTACACTTTAGTAAGTGAAGGTTTTACTGATGAGCAAGCTAGAAATGCATTACAAGTCGTTTACGAAAATTACGAATATGAAGAGTATGGCGATGATACATTCGAGGATGCTTATTAGGGGAAGTTGATATGTCGAGGGAATCAGCCGAGAATGGCATCTCTATGACATTTAACAAATATTGTAAACAACTAGGAGTTTTTTATGTTTAAAGATAAAGTAGTCATAATCACGGGAGCAGCGCAAGGGATTGGAGCCGAAACAGCAAAGTATTTTACAGAAAATCATGCAATTGTCCTCACATTCGATCTTAAGGAACCTGCCGATTTTATCGGAGATTTATCTAAGAAGGAAGATTTGGAAGATTTCGCAAATTTCGTCATTCAAAATTTCAGACAAGTAGATTATCTGATTAACAATGCAGCGCCTCAAATGAAAGGGATTAATGATTGCAGTTACGAGGAGTTTCTCAACGCGTTACAAGTCGGAACTGTAGCCCCCTTTTATCTGACTAAATTATTCCGCAATCATTTCACCAAAAATGCTGTCATTATCAATCTTTCTTCCACAAGATCGATGATGAGTCAGTCTCAATCAGAAAGTTATACCGCAGCAAAAGGCGGAATACAAGCTCTGACTCATGCTTTGAGTGTTAGCTTATCAGGAATCGCACGAGTAAATTGTATTTCTCCTGGATGGATTGATACGACTGAAAACACATTTAGCAAAGAAGACTATATACAACATCCTACCCAAACAATAGGAAAGCCCCGCGACATCGCGGAGCTTATTGGATTTTTATGCTCGGACAAGGCATCTTTCATTAACGGTGAAAACATCACAATCGATGGAGGCATGTCAAAACTAATGATTTATCACAATGATAATGGATGGAAATTTCATACATAATACGGTTTACAGAGCATTAATATGGTCCATTTGTGACAATACTGTAAAAGCCATTTCTTAAATCAGTATTTGCGGTATGAATGAATGATACACTACCACTCGGATCTTCCCCGTACATGTTAATAATAGTATAAGGTTGACCGTCTTTAATAACGAATAAATATGTGTGTTGTTCTAAACCGGGTCTTGTTTCCGCGTCAGAATAGGCTGCCACAACTGCATATTCTCCACTCTTATTAATCCCATTTTCTGACCATCGAAGCTTAATTTCTGAGCCTTCTAAAATTGCAGTCATATCTTTCGATCCTTCTAAAACTGCATCTGGCAAATCGACACCATACATATCAACATTGTTGCCTGGACCCAGCTTACGATATTGTTGCCCCATTGAGCGACCCCAAGTAACCATAAATGATGCCAAATCGTCATCCATGTTTTTTGTCCATAATGGATCGACTTCAGGTTCCTTCTCTGTTTCTTTCGCTTTAGCTTCTTCTGCTTTCTCAACTTCTGTCTCAGCGGATGCAGTTTCATCTTGTATCATTTCAGTTTCTTTTTCTTCCGTTTTTCTCGGAGGTAAAGTCATGACATTGTTTTTATTCTCTGACTCAGATTCAGTCTCTGACTCCTCTGTTTTTGCGGCCTCAGTCTCAACCTCTACTTCCTCTGTTGACATACCCGTTGTCTCCGGTGTAACAATTTCTTTTTGTTCTAGTTTTTCTTTTCGTTCACGGATTCTTTCTAACTCAACCTGACTTTCATTATTTCCTGAAAATATTTGGCATCCTGAAAGTAAAAAAGATATTAAGGTTATTCCAATCAAAATTGTTTTCTTCATCATAGGCCTCTCAAAATATATATCTTATTTGAATACAAATCTTATTTTAGCTTTAAATAATCTTTTTTTCTAGTATTCAATTTTAATTCCATTTTCATATCAACGGTATCATAAACGGAATCATCCGGATCAAATTCAACTTTTCGGAAACCAAACTTCTGATACATATGAATTGCTGGTTTCAAGCTCTTATGCGTATGAAGAATAACTTTCTTCGCATGATGCTCTTGCGCATATCGCAAAACAAATTTCATCAAAGAAGATCCTACGCCTTTTCCTTTATGCTCACTCTTAACACCAACTTTTATTAATTCAAAACTATTATCATCATAATTGGACAAAGCCGCTGTTCCCAGAACTTCATTTCCCTCTTTTGCAAAAAAATCATTCCGCCAGGTTTTA
>CAYFSZ010000096.1:0-4406 GCA_964346085.1 uncultured Mageeibacillus sp.
TTGTTGAAATATTAAACAGCATGACAAAGGAAGATATCCTAAAGCGTAATGCCTTTGTATTAGAGGACTTTCTTGCAGGCATCCTACTTTATACAGTGCTTAACGTCGAAAACCGAAATTGTGAAAGCAATGTTCGTGAGATAACAAATGAGTACATACAATCCTTTGAAGATAAAAGACTAGATATCAGCCTTATTGATGCATATAGTAATTTGACTCCTGAGATTGCTTACGAAATATCAATCGATACTCACTCCCTCGTGTTGCTTGCTGAAACAGGTGGAAAATGCCAAAAGTGCGGACGAGTTTTGGGTATAAAAAAAGAAGGCAACGACATTAATTACGCTAAGGTCGTTCGCCTCTCAAAAACTGATGAAGTGGTTCTATGTGTTGAATGTGAGCGTGAAATACAAAGTGCCTCCGAAGAAGAGAAATCGGCTTTACTTTCGGACAAGCGTGATTTAGAAAATCTTATGGTAGCAAGAGATGCTGCCTCACGATATACAATAGAGAAACAAATTGAGCAAGTACTTCGAGAAGTCAATTTGATGGACGTTACAGATGGTACACAACTGAAAATTGATCCTGTAAAAGTTGAGAATAAAATCTTTGATAAACGTTTAAAAGAAAGGGTTCTTTTTGATGTTCGGCGATTGTATCAAGGAGTTAATGATGCACTGGATCGGTTAGCTGGGGAAAACATGCTAAATGTCGATAAGTTTGCAAAAAGCGTCAAAAGAATGTATGAAGATGCAAGTGAATCGCAACTATCCCAAAGTGCTATTTACAATCTACTTGTTGAGACGTTATTCGAAAAGACCGGTCGCAAATATAGAGAAGCGTGTGAGATTATTATCTCCTACTTCGTTCAAAGGTGTGAGGTGTTCGATGAGATTACCAAATAAAGTAACTCCCTATGCAAAAAGCGTTATTGCTCTTTTCCCTGATATTCTTGGGAAGTTGACACAGCAAGATATGTCCCCTAAGGAGTTATTCGAAAAAACTAAGTCTAGAAAATATGACATGGCAGATTTTCTAAGTGCATTAGATTGCTTATTTGCATTAGGAGAAATTGAATTAGATGAAGAAGGGAGGCTACTTCACTATGCTAAAAGAGATTAAGTGCGATAAATTTGCTTCAGACCACCAAGTCATTTATTTTAATTCAGGTCTAAATACAGTTTTAGGAAGTACAGGTGGAAGCAACGCAATTGGAAAATCAACATTTCTATGGATTATAGATTATGTATTTGGCGGTGAAAGTTATTGTTCTCTGACCGGAGATATCAAAAAAGAAATAGGCTCACATACAATCTACTTCAAATTTGAATTTGATGGTCAACCATACTATTTTTATAGAAACACTGATGACCCTAAAAATGTTTATCAATCTGATAATAAACATCATTTTATAGCAAAATTGTCCCTTGATGATTACCGAAGATTTTTGTTTCAAGAATATAGAATCGGCCTTTTAGCTCTTTCATTTTCAGATATTACGGAGAGATTTTTTCGTATTTATGGACGCGAAAACACTCTTGAAAAATATCCATTGTTAGTGAAGCCCCGCGAACAAGATGAAAAGGCTGTAGATTTCTTATTAAAACTTTTCGGGCAATATGAAAATCTTATATCTATCAAAAGTATGGAAGAAGAACTTGGGATTAAAGCTTCACAACTAATAAATAGGAAACGTCAGAAGGTAGACATTGAAAAAATCGCAAGTAATCAAAAAACGATTGAGTCACTCAAAAAGAGACTGCAAAAGCTGATGAAGAATAGTGAGGAAGCCCAGTTGGAATTGTTTGGTTTTGACACACAAACATTTGAAAGGATTTCTGCAATCCAAAAAGATTTGAATAGTTTTATTCGTAAGCGAAATCGACTACAATCAGAACTTAATGCTATTTTGAGCAATATGCCTGAAAGCAAGGCCAATAGTGAAAGTGAATTTAATTCCTTAGTTAACTTCTTTCCCGATGCTAATATAAAAGCATTTACCGAAATAGAATATTTTCATATTAGAATTAGAGAAATTTTAAGCGAAGAAATGGAACAAGAAATAAACCGATTGCAGCCACTTATCGAAGAGTACGACAAGGAAATAAATCGACTAAATAAGAAAATTGAAGAGTCTGGCATTGCAAAAGAAATATCTGAGAGAGTTCTTTCCCAGTGTATTAATGTATCTAAAAGTATTGATAGACTCGAAGAAGAAACATCAGAATTGGTTCATCAAAAAGAATTACAAGATGCTCGAGCTGAAGCAGAAAAAAAACTAGAACAACTACTGTTGCAACAATCTGTCAAAATAGATGCGATTCAAGATGGTATTAATTCTCAAATGGAATTAATTAATAGAGTAGTAACTGAGAATCAAGAAACTGCTCCTATTCTACATATCTCTCATCAAAAGGACATTATTTTCGAAACTCCCGGCAACACTAGTGAAGGTACTGCCTTCAAAAGTCTCGTTGTTTATGATTTGAGCATTCTCGAACTATGCCCAGTTCCTGCTATCATCCACGACTCAAATATTCTTAAACGTATTGAGGATGTTCACTTGGAACACATATTAGAACGTTATCAGTCTACCAAACGCCAAGTATTTATTGCTTTTGATAAAGCTGATTCTACCACTGAGAATGCACATAGAATTTTAGAAGAAACTGCCATACTACGTTTATCCGATGGAAATGAACTTTTTGGACGTTCATGGAGTAAATACGGATTGAACGATTAAATATAGGAGGAATTTATAATGGCTGCAATTAATGATCTACTTCGACAGATTCCTGATTCTTCTTTGCGTAACCGCTTGGAACAGGAATTTGCTCGAATTTCAAAAAATAAGAAATTTGGACTTGTATTTGAGGAACACATACCTGAATGTACCCCGCTTTATGAGGTCTCTATCAAACGTGGCTCTACTGTTGCATTAAAAACAGGTCACATTAATGATGTATATACTGTGTTGAAACTAGATGGGGATACTGCCCTTTGCCTTAATAAAAAAACTAGTGATACCGAAAATATACCAATCACAGAGCTAGTTTCAGTTGCTCAATTTGGAGAGCCGATTTTCCCCACTCTTCAACCTATTGATTATGTAGAAAATGCTCCTGATAGTGACTTGTGGCATGCAATTATTGAAGCAGATAATTTTCATGCCCTACAGCTGTTAGAATATCTCTATCCTAAGAAGGTTGATTGTATTTATATTGACCCTCCATATAACACAGGTGCTCGGGATTGGAAATACAATAATGATTATGTTGATTCTAGTGATAATTGGAGACACAGTAAGTGGCTCTCAATGATGCAAAAACGATTAAAAATTGCAAAAAGAATATTGAACCCCGATACTGGTGTATTAATTGTTACCATTGATGAGCATGAAGTTCACCACCTTCGTACCTTACTTGAAGAGCTTTTCCCCGAAGCATATATTCAAATGGTTACAATCGTGATCAATCCAAAGGGAGGGACACAAGGTAGATTTTCAAGAGTTGAAGAATACGCTATTTTTTGTTTTATGCCTAATGCTTATGTAGTTGGTGGTCCTGACCCTTTGCTAGGGGAAATAAAAACTTCTTCTATTAAACCACGTTGGAAAGGATTACTGCGTTCTGGAGCGGATTCACGTCGCGAAGATAGTAAAAATCAGTTCTATCCAATTTTGATAGATGCAGAAAAAAACAAATTAATTAAAGCTCTTGAACCACTACCATATCCTGAAAAGCCAGACTTGGATGCAAAAATAGATGGCTATGATGTAGTCTGGCCGATAAGAAGTGATTTAACAGAAGGTCGATGGATGCTTAGCAATTCTACACTTAACAGCCTTATAGAAAAAGGATATGCGGCACTCGGTCGATATGATATGAAACGAAAAACATGGGGTGTCTCCTACCTCAGTCAGAAATTTCAACAACAAATTGAGAATGGTGAAATTATCATTACTGGTCGTGATGAGCGAAGAAACGTTGTGGATGTAGAGTTTGTAAAATCACAATCTAAACAGATTATGACGGTTTGGCACAGAAGTTTGCATGATGCTGGCGCATATGGTTCAGACATGGTTTCCAGTATAATCGGACAGTCACGAGCCTTTTCTTTCCCTAAATCCCTATACTCAACTAAGGATGCTATTGCTTCAATAGTGCGCAATAATAAAAATGCCCTTATAGTAGATTTCTTTGCTGGTAGTGGAACCACGTTAAATGCTGTAAACTTACTTAACTCAGAAGACAACGGAAACCGCCGCTGTATACTTGTGACAAATAATGAAGTATCGGACGCTGAGTCAAGCGAGTTGAAAGCCGCTGGTTATCAGCCGGGTGATCCTGAGTGGGAAAATCGTGGTATCTGCCGCTCTGTTACCTGGCCTCGTACAGAATATAGTA
>CAYFSZ010000097.1:0-1902 GCA_964346085.1 uncultured Mageeibacillus sp.
CTATTTCATCAATTTATCAAGCAATATCTGTAATTCCTTGATTTTTTCTTCTTTATCGGCTTCATCATCAAAAGATTGATGAAGGCAATGTTGAAGATGCGAATGCAGTATCATCTTATTGGTAGATTTCAATATTGATTGCGCTGCTAATAATTGATTAGAGATATCAATGCAATATTTATCATCTTCTACCATACGAATAATACCTTCAATTTGTCCGCGAACAGTTTTTAGACGATTAAGCACGCTTTTTTGATCGGCTTGCATGTTAGACTCCTAATGTGATTGGATAATATCAATGACTTCATAACCTGCATCTTGTACAGCATCACGAATCACTTCATCTTCGATATCGTCCTCAGAAACGAGATCAGCTTGTTTATTTTCTAAATCAACAATGGCTGAAGTTGCGCCCAATCCACTAAGTGTTTTTTCAACTCTTGCTTTGCAGTGCTCACAGGTCATTCCTTCGATTTTAATAATTTTGTGCATATTCTTTTTTCCTTTCTTTACACTATGATTTTCTTTGATATTTACATTTATTTGTTCATCATTTGATGAAATTTCTTTTTGATTCTCTGAATTTGTATTTGGAACTTTTCGAGCTTTAAAGCGATTCAAACGTAAAGCATTTGAGACAACAAAAACAGAAGAGAGCGACATAGCGGCAGAGGCAATCATTGGGTTTAACAGTATCCCGAATGGTAGGTAGAAGAGACCTGCAGCAAGGGGAATGCAAAGGACATTATAGAAAAAAGCCCAGAATAGATTTTGTTTGATATTGCGAATTGTTTTTTTGCTCAAGTTAATGCTATTTACAACATCAACTAAATCGGACTTCATCAAGACAATATCGGCTGCTTCGATGGCAATATCTGTGCCTGCACCAATGGCAATGCCAACATCTGCTCTCGCAAGGGCTGGTGCATCATTGATACCATCACCAACCATGGCGATTTTTTGATTTGCTGCTTGCAATTCACGAACTTTTTGCTCTTTTTCATCCGGAAGAACTTCTGCAATAACAGAGTCTATATTCAATCGCTCGGCGATGGCATTTGCTGTTCGTTGATTATCTCCTGATAAAAGACAGACATTTAGATTTGCTTGATGCAGCCATTCAATCGCTTGCTTTGAATTTTCTTTGACTGGATCTGCGACAGCAATATAGCCAAGAACTTCATTGTCATTGGCGAAAAAGAGAGCGGTTTTTCCTTGCTCGGATAATATATTGACCTGCTCTTTCAGAGAGTCGATAGACAGTCCAATATCAGCCATATAGTTTTGATTTCCAGCGAAATAATTTACCCCGTCAATTTGACCTGTAATTCCTTTCCCTAAAATATTATTGAAATTTTCTACGGGCAAAATAGAGATGTTTTTCTGCTTCGCATGCTCCAAAATCGCAATGCTTAAAGGATGCTCTGATGGTGCTTCCAATGAGGCAGCAATTTTTAATAATGCATCTTCTGAAATGGATGAAGTCGAGTGAATATTAGTTAAAGCAGGTTTGCCCTCGGTAATGGTTCCGGTCTTATCCAAAACGACTGTTTTTACTTCATGAAGGACTTCCAATGCTTCAGCAGATTTTATCAAAATGCCATTGCTTGCGCCTTTTCCTGTTGCGACCATGATAGCGACGGGGGTTGCGAGGCCTAACGCACAAGGGCAGGAGATAATCAAAACTGAAATTCCAAGTCCTAATGCGAATTCAAAATCATAACCTAATGCGAGCCAAACAATTACAGTAATAATCGCGATGATGATGACGGTAGGGACAAAAATACCGGATACTTTATCTGCTAATTTCGAAATCGGTGCTTTTGAAGAAATGGTATCTTGCATCAATTGAATGATTTTTGAAAGCGTTGTATTTTCTCCAACGCGGTCAGTCTTTATTTG
>CAYFSZ010000097.1:2002-4203 GCA_964346085.1 uncultured Mageeibacillus sp.
TCTGAGGTTTTACCTTTGGAGCGCGACTCTAGGTATTTACCCAATGTGACTAAAGTGAGAATCATCGCTGATGACTCGAAATATAATGAGTGTAAATACTGATGTGTGAGATGAGGAACATCATGTCCACTAGCATAGGCGAGCATATAGATAATGAAAATCCCATAGATAAAAGCAGCAGATGATCCAATTGCAACCAAAGTATCCATGGTTGGACTTTTCTTGAATAATGCTTTGAAACCATGTGTGAAATAGTCCTTGTTAACAATAATAATAGGGAGTGTTAACAGCATTTGTGTAAAAGCAAAGATGACTGCATTATTTTCTCCAGAAAAAATGGAGAGAGTCGGCAAGCCAATCATTGGACCCATGGCGATATACATGAGCGGAATTAAGAAAAGCAAAGAAATGACAAAACGATGTTTTAAAGAAACGATTTCGCTTAACCAAAGGTTTTGCTCTGAAGAGTTGCTAGTACTACTGTTTTCAGATACAGGTGAATTAACCTCAGCATCATATCCTGCGTTTTCAACAGCTTTGATGATTTGCTGGCTTGAAGTTTTTTGCTCATCAAAATTAACTTGCATACTTTTGGTCATCAAGCTGACGGTTACCTGATGAACCCCATCTAGTTTTTTGACAGCGCGTTCAACTGCGCTTACACATGCTGAACAGGTCATTCCGTTTATCGTAAACTTTTGTTCCATAATTCCTCTTTTCTTATTAGTAGACACCACTACCGGGGGGGTGATATAAGAGAAGTGTAAACGATTTGGTGAAAAAAATAAAGCTGAATCAGAAAAAATTGTCTCAGCTTTTTAATTTAGTTTTTGAAAATTTATAAACGTATCCAAACTCATGCTTGATGCATATCTAAGTAATATCTTGCGGCACGTTCCATTAATTTTGTTCTTTCGAAGACATCTTCCATATCTTTACCACAGCAAGCAAGTCCATGATTGCCCATAATTGTACACCATGTATCATCAGTAATTGTTTTTGCGACTGCTTTTGCTAATTGCTCTGTTCCTGCTCGATAGTATGGAACATAACCTGTTTTGCTTCCAAGAACATGAATTGCTTCTGGCATGATAATAGGCAAAGCTTGATGCGTCGCCGCAAACACACTGCAATTGAAGGAATGCGTATGAATAATTGCATTGATATCCGAATGTTCACGATAAATTGCTGCATGAAAACCAGTTTCTACACTTGGTCTTAGTTTTCCTTCATGCTCCATTGTTTGATAATTCACGCGAACAATATCATAAGGTGTAATTCGGTCATATGCCATCCCTGAAGGTGTAATTAGCATATAGGTGTTATCAAGTCTAAGAGATAAATTACCCCATGTTCCTAAAGTTAAATTTTCATCAATTAAATGCATTCCGTAATCTGCAATTTGCTGGCGCAAAGTCAATTCTTTCCCTGAGATTTCTCGGTTAAAATCAAGTTTTGTTTGCGATGTGATGGATTTATCCATCTGAGAATAAGCAGTTAAGTACGCTTTTCGATAATATTTGCAAATCGATGCAGAAAGTTTTTTTGTACCTCCAAGACATTTTCCTTCAACCATTGCTTGAGCACTTTTTTCGACAATTAGTGTGGCAGCAAGAACTCTATCTATTGAAGGAGCAAGAGTCATAACATATGCTTGATTGACATTGAAATTTTTTAATAAAAGAGCATCATGTTTTTCGAGTAAAGAAAGAATTTTATCTTCGTTTGAGGCATCTCCAATTTTGCAACGCAATCCGACAATCTGAGGCAAATCATCAAGTACTGGCTCAATCTCTCGATTCTCTTCCAACATTTGAATTGCAAATTCTGGTCTGGTGAGCATGAGAACATCACGGTCTTGCTTGGCTTCAAAAATAGCGAAAAGCAATGAGGAACGATTTTTGAAATCATCATTACTTAGAACTTCAAAAGGCTGATCGTCTTTTGCATAAACGAATTGATTATTCTCATGCCTAAAAATCAAGAGGAATTCATTGTTAGGGATATTTTGGATTAACAAATTATGTTTTAAATGATCAATTTGTTCTTGTAAATGTTCTTTTTCTAATTGAATTGCCATAATTCACCTTCTTATCAATGATGTATCTATCTTAGCAAAAATATAGTGATTTAGAAATTATAATAGATAAAGATTTCTCAAACTTTATCCTTCTATTTCACATGTTTACACGGGTAAACGA
>CAYFSZ010000098.1:0-4145 GCA_964346085.1 uncultured Mageeibacillus sp.
CCATCAGAGAATGTATCAATGAGACACTGCTAGAAACCTATAATTGATTTCTACTTTTTGAGTACGTTCTTTACCGATTCCCTCTGCTTGATACACGTAAATTGAATCAATCAGCTCACACAGCATAGAACGGTTTAACTCTGTAACATCTTTGTATTTACTAATAGTTTCAAGGAATCTATCCGTACCCTGTACTTTCTCCTCTTCGGATTTTATTTTTGACTTTAATTCTCTATAGCTTTGCACTACCTCTGCTTGTTCAGTTTCATAGTTCATAGACATTTTAGAGAATCTTTCATCAGTTATTTTCCCTAAAGCATTTTGCTCTATAAGTTTGGTAAAAATACTGTCTATTTCATCAATCCGTTTCTCTAAGGAAACTAATTCTTGGTTGAATTGATGAATCTTCTGACTTCCGCTCGTTTCACTTAGCTCTCGCATTTCTTTGATAAAATGGTCTCCCAGTTCTTCCATACTATTTACATGATTTTTAATATCATTTTGAACAATTTCATATAAAGCTTTGTATGAAATTGCGTGAGTAGTGCAAAGTTCGGTATTTCTTGCGTATGTTCTGCAACGGAATCTTGGTTCATTTCCGTTTGGATTGGAATACGCTAAATTTCTTCCACAATCTGGACACTTAACCAATCCCACAAAGATATTGGGTTTCCCTGTTTTGTTAGGCTGTTTCTTTACACTAATAAATTTTTGTACTATCTCAAAAGTTTCCTTATCGATAATAGCTTCATGAGTATTCTCAACCACTATCCAATCTTCTTTTGGCACAGGAACGATTTTCTTGTTCTTGAATGATTTGGTTTGTGATTTATGAGATACCATGTGTCCTAGATAAACTTGATTTTCCAAAATCATCTTAACATTCTTTCCAACCCAATCAGTAGGAAACGTAAATCCTTTGCTTTGCTCCAAAATCCCTTTTTTCTTTGCTCGATAGGCTCTAGGAACTAAAATTCCATCTTTACAAAGTATCCTTGCGATTTGATGTGTACTTGTACCTTGTTGTGATAATTCAAAAATCCGCTTCACAATCGGCGCTGTTTCAGGGTCAACAATCAATTTCTTTTTGTTCTCTGGGTCAACTAAATAACCATAAGGAGCAAATGCACCTGTAAAACCGCCAGTCAAAGCTGTTGTTCGTATTGAACTACGGATTTTCTTTGATATATCACGAGCATAATATTCGTTCAAGACAGATTTGAAGGGCATAATTTCGTTATCATCTTGTGCAGTATCAACCATATCATTGATAGCGATAAAGCGAACATCTAAATCTGGAAAAACTTCTTCCACATAGTACATGAATAGTGCATTGTTCCGTCCTAGACGTGACATATCCTTGACCAGAACTACATTAACTTTTCCTGCTTCAATATCTTCAAACATTCGATTCAATGCAGGTCTGTTAAAAGTTGTTCCGCTGAATCCATCATCAATGTACTCATCATATACATAAAACTTGTTTTCTTTCGCATATCGCTTCAACATTTCTCTTTGATTAGCAATGCTATTACTTTCTTTGTCCAACCCATCATCTCGTGAAAGGCGAGAGTATAATGCAACTTTTTCTTTATTATTTGCTTGCTGTTTTAACAATGTAAGCTCCTTTCCACAGCAAACAAACAACTCATATCCATTCCATTATACCACGCCCTCATAGGGGTTTCAGCTATTTATTTGACTGTTTTAGTGTCATTTAACGACCTGTCCTACCTCATTTTTTATCAATCTCTTTATAAGATGTTGAAGTGTTACAGCTCCTATAAATTTTGAAATCACATAAAATTTTGTATTATCAATACACATAGTTTTATTTTGACTATTCTCTTGCATAGCTTCACCTCACTTTGTTGCAAAGATAATCACGGTTATACTGCTTCTACATAAAACAGAAACAGCATGGAGTTTTACAAGCAATCGAACAGCTTTAGCAAAGCTCACGGGAATTTCACCCTTGCACGGTTCTCGTCCAACTGTACTCATTGCCTGCGACGCTTTGAACGCTCGGACTGTGACTGTACAGGAGTATCATTATCACGATAGGAATGTCTTCGCTGGCAATCCTGCTAAAGATTGCTTCTTGGATCATTGACTGAATCGCTCGCTATCTTTAGGGGATAGGTCATGGCGGTCAGCTCCGCTGGCTCTTTTCTTATCGAAATGTATTCGACTGCTATTATTCAGTTTTCAAGGAACAAAGAAATAGGGCAGTGTCACTCAATTTCAAATGACAGGATTTTTGTAATCAGTCTGGTTTCCATTCGTCCACGTAAAACTTCATCAACGACCATACTTTGATTGCCATACTCATCTTTCATCAGTCTAAGAGAGCGTTTTGTAATGTACCCTCTGTAATGATGAAGAATCTGGTTAATCGCTTCTGTATCGCCATCACAAGCCCTTACAATCATTGGAAACGGAATTCTGGAATATTCTTTTCTCATTCTTCATTTTCCTCCTCCATAAACTTCTTGATTAAGTCTAGTCCACTGGTTCTATGTCGATAGACAGTAGAGCGGTTCAATTTCAGTAAATCCGCTATTTCTGAATCACTCATGTCCATAAAATAGAACAGCAGTAGGATTTCACGCTTCTTGTCTGGCAATTCTTTTAGTGCTTCACTCAATAAATCATTTTCGATACCAACAGAAATATCATTGAGCGTAAAAATTTGAAAATCAGATGAATAGCTGTCTGTCGTTGCAAACTGATTGACGAGATAATCGCCAATATCCGAAAAGGACACTTCACGCTTTGCCAGCCTTGAAAGATAAAGGAAATAATTCTTCCGCTCGTCGTCCATAGCTCGCATACAGATAAAATCAAACTGATGTTCAATTCTCTCTTGAAAAGAAGATGGTTTCATGTTTCTCACCCCCTTTCTTTGGAAAGGAAGTGAGCTTTGCTCTTTTATCTCCTTTCACTCTTACTCCCAATGTGAAAGGGCGATTTGTTGCATTAAGAATTGAAAAAACATTAAAAAATATCCAGAGATACAAAAAAAGCACATAGACAGATTGATTTCTCTGTTTATATGCTTTAATTATTCTTGTTATATGATGTATAAAACCACATCGATAGACGTATTTGTCTATTGCTGGTGGATAACTTTTTTTGATAACAACCTAGGAATCAGACTATATGTAATATATCTCATGGCGACGTTTATCTCCATTAAACCGCCATTTGAAAGTGAGATTTATATTTTTACAGCACGAATAGCATTTCCAAACAACGGTTTTTTTATTGAAGTTGAGTAGTGCTTTTAAGAATGTAATTTAATAGGAACTGAAAAACTATTTAACACGTTTTTCTATACCTGTTTCAAATTCAACAGGAACAGTAAAATGTATAGAGGTGGTCTATTATGCGTAAGAAAGAAGATAAATTCGATTTTAGAGCCTTTGGTTTAGCAATCAAAGAAGCTCGAATGAAGCGAGGTTTAACTCGTGAACAAGTGGGAGCATTGATTGAGATTGACCCACGTTACCTAACTAATATTGAAAATAAAGGGCAACACCCAAGCATACAAGTCCTCTATGACCTTGTATCATTACTTGATGTGTCCGTTGATGAGTTTTTCTTACCTCATAATGATCTGACGAAAAGTACCCGAAGATTACAGGTAGAAAAACTACTGGATAACTTCACAGATAAAGAACTATCGTTGATTGAAGCCTTAGCTAGTGGTATCAATGAATCAAGAAACATCAAAAACTAATCATAATAACAATACATAAAACAGAAAGAGCCGATAAAATGAGAATGCTAATCTCAGATTATCGGCTCTGCGTCTTTGCGTCTGGCTCTGTAATCACAGTTAACTTGAACTGCTTTATATCAACTAAATTTTCCTGTCTACATTTAGGACAATAGAGAGGAAAGTTCTTCAATTCAGTATCTTCCCTTATTTTCAAACGTGTTTTATTTCCACAGATGGGACACAGTACCCACTCACAGTTTATAATAATTATCTTCTCCTTTACATTTAATTCAAATCTGTATTAAAGAATATTTCATCTCGTTTCGTTTAACAAGAAGCCACATTTATATAACAATATAAAATGTGCTAAGTTATTTTATTGAACATATATCGTACTTTATCTATCCGACTATTTGGACGA
>CAYFSZ010000099.1:0-4071 GCA_964346085.1 uncultured Mageeibacillus sp.
AGATAACTATTTACTAGAAAGAGATGTTTATCAAGGTCGCATTAATCAGATTGAAAAAGAAAAGATATCTCATGAAGACTATATTGCACAAACAAAAAAAGATAGAAAAAAAGCATTAGCTTGGATAGATAATATCTATTCTGCAAAGGGATTAAACAAGCTTTCAGGAGAATTAATTGAGAACTTGATAGAGAAAGTCATAGTTTATGATACTCATGACTTTGAAGTGATATATAAATTTAATATGGAAAGCATAAAGGAGGTAGCAGGTGAGTAAGATTGCACTTTATATTAGGCTTTCTGTAGAAGATCAAATCAAGGAAAATGAAAGCGAAAGTATTATTTCTCAAAGAATGTTCTTAAACGAATATTTAGACAACAATTCTAATTTGAAACATTTAGAAAGAGTAGAGTATGTTGATGATGGTTATTCTGGAACAAATGAAAACAGACCAGGTTATCAAAGACTTCTTGAAGATATTAAATCAGGTCAAGTAAAAAATATAGTTGTAAAAGATATGTCTCGTTTTTTAAGAGATTACATTACCTTAGGTGATTACCTTGAAAATATATTTCCTTTTCTTGGTGTCAGGTTTATAGCTGTTAATGATGGTTATGATAGTGATAAAGAGACAGGGAATGGTACAGATTTAGACGTTCAGTTCAAGACCTTGATGTATGATTTTTATTCGAAGGATGCATCAGTTAAAGTTAAAGCTGTTAGAGATACTTTAAGTAAACAAGGAAAGTTTCAAGGATGGAATCCTCCGTATGGATATATGAAAGACCCTAATGACAAACATAAAATCATTATTGATGAAAAAGTTGCTTGGGTAGTAAGAAAGGTTTTTGATTTAGCACTAGAAGGGCTTTCTATGAGAAAGATTGCTCAACTCTTAAATGAAGAAGGAATAGACGTTCCAGCTAAAAGAAAACTTGAATTAACAGAAATGGATTATGCTTCAAGGTTTGAAGAAACAGACACATCTACTTGGACTAATGGGACTGTAACTACTATTCTTGATAACGAAAACTATACAGGCACATACGTATTTAATATGTTTGAACGTTCTGTATTTAATGGTAAAAAGTCAAGACCTAGAAGTAAAGAGGAGTGGGGAAGGGTTTATGATAATCATGAGCCTATCGTATCAATAGAGGAATTTGAAAAGGTTCAAGAACTCAAAAATAGTAAAAGTATGCTAAAAGGGAAAAAGAATACAGACTTTCCTTGGCGAAAACACTCACCACTACAAGGTTTTGCAAGATGTCCAGTATGTAATCATATCCTTGGCTGTAATAAAGTTACTAAGAAAAAGGATAATAAGCCTGATAAAGTATATAGGCATTTCAGATGCAGGATATGTAAGCTTAATGGCAGGAAGGTTTCTGGTACAAATGCTGATTATGTAGAGCCAGTTATTTATGAAGCAATTAAAGAAAAGTTTGATGTAAAGCCAGAAGTAAAAAAAGAAAAAAAGAAACAAATTAACTATGATGACAAGCTTAGAAACATAGAAATAACTAAACAGTCATTGTATGAAAAATATAGGCTTGGCAAAATTACTAGATTAGATTTCATAGAGAAAAAGAAACACTTCGACTACGAAATAGAAGAAATTAAAAAGGCACAGCTAGAAAATCAGGAGGTAGAAGAAATAAAAGAAGATGAATTAACAAGAGAACTGATGGAGAAATATATTGACTCAGTTTTATTGGAGAATAATGAAGTTATAAAAATAAATTGGAAGTTGTAGAAATATTGCATGTATCCATTGGTTAAAAGCTTTATCCTTCTTTAACATAGAATCAAAAGGAGGATTGGAGATGACTGATATAGAAAACATTAAAAAAGCTTCAGGATTTACTATAAAGGAGATTCGAAAGCACGCAGGTATTTCAATAGAAGAATTGGGATATAACCTGAATATCCGTTGTAATGAGCTAAAGGAATATGAGAACGGAAATAAACTACCAGATATAAGTTTCTATTTAAATTTAGCAGAGGTTTGTTTAGTAGATCCAGAAGACATACTATTACAACTTATAGGTGAAGTTAGAATGTCAGAAGATGGTATATGGAGTGTTCGTATATCTTGATTCAAGAAAAGTTAGACTTCATAAAGAAGAGGGTGGAAAGATACTGCCCTCTTTTTATGTACGAAAAATGAAATATTTTTGTCATTAGCTTGACACGAGAGGGGGTACCTATGGAATATTAATCATTACCTCTGATAAAAGTCTGGCTGGTACATACAATCAGAATGTTATCAAAGAATCACTGAAATTGATTGAATCTCATCAAGATGTCAAACTCTTCGTTGTGGGTGAATATGGTCGAAATTATTTTTTGACACATCATCAAGAAATTGTAGAAGATTTTTATTTTTCTCCTGCAAATGCCACGCTAGATGAAGCAAGGGATATCACCGATATTTTATTGCGTGAATTTAATTCGAAATCCATTCGAAAATTATTCGTTGTGTATACGACAATGATGAACGCGATTCAAGAAGAAACTAAATCAACCCGTTTATTACCGTTTCATCGTTCATATTTTGATGATTCAAAACAAGAAAAACAAGTATTGCACGAATTTGAATTTGTACCTTCTCCTGAAAAAGTCATTGATAATGTTATCGAAAGTTATATTCAAGGATTTATTTATGGGGCATTGGTTGACAGTTTTACAAGTGAAGAAAATGCAAGAATCAAAGCCATGAGTCAGGCGAATGACAATGCCAAAGAAATCATTGAACAATTGGCACAAGAGAGAAATCAAATTCGTCAGGCTAAAATTACAGAAGAAATTAATGAAGTTAGTGCTGGTGCTAAAGCACAACAAAATGAAAGAAAGCAAAGACTAGGATAATATGATAAGTGTAGGAACAATCATTTCAGTACAAGGTTCTGTTGTTGATGTTGAATTTAAAAATGGGCGATTACCTAAATTAAACGAAGCCTTATATGTCGAGGTAGACGGAAAAAGAAGAGTGATGGAAGTTGCTGAACAACTTGGAAATCGCGCCGTTCGTTGTATTTTATTAGAGACAGGTGACGGTCTTTCTCGTGAAATGAAAGTCATTCGTGAAGGGAAGCAAATTGAAGTTCCTGTTGGACAGGAAACATTAGGCCGTATGTTCAATGTTCTCGGTAAACCAATTGATGGTTATGGTGAAATTTCTGAAGATGCAAAAAAATGGAATATTCATCGTAAAGCACCGGCTTTCAGCGAACAAAAAGTTGATGTTGAGATGCTAGAAACAGGTATCAAAGCAATCGATTTATTAGAGCCTTATCCAAAAGGCGGTAAAATTGGTTTGTTCGGTGGTGCTGGTGTTGGAAAAACCGTTCTTATCCAAGAACTAATTCACAATGTAGCGAAAGAACATGGCGGTTATTCAATTTTCGCCGGTGTCGGTGAACGTAGCCGTGAAGGGAATGACCTTTGGTTAGAAATGAAAGAAAGCGGTGTGTTGAGTCAAACTGCTTTGGTTTTTGGGCAAATGAATGAATCACCAGGCGTGCGTATGCGTGTTGCCCTTTCTGGATTAACGATGGCTGAATATTTTAGAGATGAAGAGAATAAAAACATTTTGTTATTTATTGATAATATTTTCCGTTTCGTGCAAGCTGGTTCAGAAGTTTCCACTTTACTCGGAAGAATGCCATCAGCTGTTGGTTATCAGCCAACTTTAGCCGAAGAAATTGGTGCCTTGGAAGAAAGAATTGCTTCCACAAGAAATGGATCAATTACTTCTGTACAAGCGGTATATGTACCTGCCGATGACTTGACCGACCCAGCTCCTGCAACAACATTTAGCCATTTGGATGCAACCACTGTTTTAAGTAGAAAAGTTGCTGAGCAAGGTTTATATCCAGCGATTGATCCTTTGGCTTCAAGCTCACGTATTCTGGAGCCAGATATTGTTGGCGAAGAACATTATCAAGTTGCTGTGAAAACACAGGAATATTTACAAAAATATAATGAATTACAAGATATTATTTCCATTTTGGGTATGGATGAATTAGATGATCAAGATAAATTGATTGTATATCGTGCAAGAAAGT
>CAYFSZ010000100.1:0-3951 GCA_964346085.1 uncultured Mageeibacillus sp.
CGCCCCCCGCCGGCATGCCTGTAGTGCTTAAAATTTGTGGATTGACTGCTAAGATATAAGCCATTGTCATAAAAGTTGTTAGACCGGCTGCCATCTCGCTTTTGACTGTTACATTGTTCTGTTTTAGCTTAAACGCTTTTTCAAACATGTGGTACCTCCAAATAGATCTCCTATAATTTTTTTCTTGCTATGCAAGAATGAAACACCTATTTAAAGTATCATAAAAAGTTTCATTTGTTACGATTAGTTTAAGCTAATTTTAATTTTTATGAAAAGTGTTCGAATGTACACTCAATCTAGAGAATTTTATTTGTATTTTCTACAATACAAAAAGAGTTGCCTCGATTTTAAGACAACTCTTTTTACTTTGGTGACCCATCTGGGGATCGAACCCAGGACCCTCTGATTAAGAGTCAGATGCTCTGCCAGCTGAGCTAATGAGTCATATTATTTTTGACTACAAAATTATAGCAAACTAAAAACAAAAAATAAAGACAAAACATAAGAAAATGTTCTGTCTTTATCATCATAATTATTCAACTAAAACTATGCTTTTCCTTTGATGTATTCATCAATTGCTTTTGCCGCAACTTTACCAGCACCAGCAGCAGAAATAACTGTTGCAGCACCTGTTACAGCGTCACCACCAGCAAAGATACCTTCACGAGATGTAGCACCATTTTCATCAGTGATAATTCCACCCCAAGCAGTAACATCTAAGCCTTTTGTTGTTGCTTTGATTAATGGATTTGGATTTGTACCAACAGAAACAATAACTGTATCTACTTCTAAATCAAATTCTGAATCAGCAACAGGAACTGGTCTACGTCTGCCAGAAGCATCTGGTTCGCCTAATTCCATTTTGAGACATGTCATTGCAACAACTTCGCCTCTTTCGTCTGTTTTAATTTCAACAGGATTTGAAAGATTGTTGAAGATAACACCTTCTTCTTTTGCATGATGTACTTCTTCAACACGAGCAGGCATTTCTTCGAAAGAACGACGATAGACAATGTATACATTCTCTGCACCTAAACGCAAAGCTGTACGTGCAGCATCCATCGCAACGTTACCACCACCGATAACAGCAACACTTTTACTTTTACGGATTGGTGTATCGTATCCTTCTTTATATGCTTTCATTAAGTTAGAACGTGTTAAGTATTCATTTGCGGAGTAAACACCAATGCTATTTTCGCCTGGGATACCTAAGAATACAGGTAATCCAGCACCTGATCCAACAAACACTGCTTCGAAACCATAATCTTCCATCAATTCATCGATCGTTACAGCGCGTCCAACGACCATGTTTGTTTCAAGCTTTACACCGTCTAATTCTAATTGTTTGATTTCTTTCTTAACGATTTCTTTTGGTAAACGGAATTCAGGAATACCGTACACTAAAACACCGCCGCCTTCAGATAAAGATTCAAAAATAGTTACTTCATATCCCATTTTTGTAAGGTCTCCAGCACAGCTCAATCCTGAAGGACCTGAACCGATTACAGCAACTTTATGTCCATTTTTAGGATAATCATGTGCTACTGCTTCTGAATGTTCTCTATGATAATCAGCAACAAAACGTTCCAAACGACCAATAGCGACTGGTTCTTGTTTAATACCACGAACGCATAAAGATTCGCATTGGCTTTCTTGTGGGCATACACGACCACAAATCGCAGGTAAAACGTTAGTTTCTAATATTTTTTGATATGCACCCTCAAAATCATCTTCACAAATTAAGTTGATGAATTCAGGGATTTTAACCATAACTGGGCAACCGTTCATACAAGGTTTATGTTTACATTGTAAGCAACGAGCAGCTTCTTCTTTTGCCATTTCGGCAGTATATCCATAAGTAACTTCTTCAAAGTTTCTTGCTCTGACTTTTGCTTCTTGTGCAGGCATATCAACTTTGACAGGACTCATATTTCTTTGTGCCATATTAAACTCCTTTATTCTTGACTCACCTTATTCTGCTTCAGCTTCAGCATCTGCTTGTGCTTGTGCAATTGCCAATTCATTTTGGCAAGCATGGTCTAATTCTTTCTCAACATTTAAATATGCTCTATTACGTAACATTAAGTCATCGAAGTCTACATCGAATCCGTCAAATTCAGGACCGTCAACACAAGCAAATTTCAATTCACCATTGATTAAAACACGGCAGCAACCGCACATTCCGGTACCGTCAACCATTAATGGATTTAAGGAAACTAACGTTTTGATATTTTTAGGTTTGGTTAAATCAACAACGGCTTTCATCATCGGCACAGGTCCGATAGCAACAACTAAGTCGTATTCAACACCGTCCTCAAGCAAATCTTTTAATTTTTGAGTCACAAAACCATGTTCACCATATGAACCGTCATCAGTCATGATATAACAATTTTTAGAAGCTGCTTTAAATTCATCTTCTAAGATAATGATATCTTTGTTTCTGAAACCGATGATAACATCAACTTCTGCACCTAATTTATGTAATTCAACAGCGGATGGATAAGCGATTGCTGTACCAACACCACCGCCGATAACACATGCTCTTTTATAACCTTCTAATGCAGATGGAGCACCAAGAGGACCAACGAAATCCAGGATTTCTTCGCCTTCATTTTTGGCTGCTAATAAACGTGTACCTTTACCGGCTATTTGGAAAATAATATCCACAGTACCTTCTTCAGGATTTGTTCCTGCAATTGTTAATGGTATACGTTCACTAAATTCATCAACTCTGAACATGATGAATTGTCCAGCTTTTCCTTTTTTGGCTATAAAAGGAGCTTCAATCGAAAGTCTTGTTACATTTGGATTGAGTACTTCCTTTTTAACTATTTTAAACATATATTCCTCCTAAATTTTTACACGATCAAAGATCAATTTGATTAAATTGTAACATAAAGCACTAAATTAATACTATAAACATTATATTGAAGAAAAACTAAATTTCAACCGATTTTTTTGTTTTCATAATGAATTGTTTTATGCTAACTAACATTTAAAAATACAAACGATATGTAATACAATAAAAACGATGCATATACTTGCTCGCAAATGACATTTAGGTGAAAGTTATGAACGTACTGTATATTTCTTTTTTATGCGTTGCTCCATTCATATTTTATTTATTTTTAGGATATATTTCTAAAGTTTTTCTAAAAACAAGAAACGAGACATTTATCGATTTAAATAAAGTCGCATTTCATTTTTTTCTCCCTACGAGCTTATTTTTTAATGTTTATGAAGCAAATTTCACAAATATCGATGCCTCTTTGCCGATTTTGATTTCTTTAGTTGGAATCATGCTTATCTTCTTTATTAGTACCATTTCATACGGATTAAGAAAAATGGAAAATGGTGATAAATCAGTGATGATTCAATCGACATTTCGTTCTAATATCATTCTATTCGGTATTCCACTAGTCACCAATATCTTACAAAACAATATCACAGCTTTGAGTGGAATTATTATTTCCTTGGCTGTACCGCTATTCAACATTCTAGCAATTATTGTTCTTTCAATATATTCTAATCGTAAAAAATCAATCCTTCAAATCCTCTTTTCAATATTTAAGAACCCTTTGATTATTGCTGCAATTGCAGGGTTTGCTCTAAAATCTGCTGACATTAGTATACCTGAATTTTTAGTTAGTATATCAAAAACATTGGCGTTGATGGCTACTCCAATAGCATTATTTGCACTGGGTGGTCGTTTCTCGTTCACCATCACAAAAACGCATATGAAGTATTTATATGAAAGTTTATTCCTTCGTCTCTTATTAATTCCTGCAATATTCACTGGAATTTCCATTTATTTCGGTTTACGCGGCGAAGCGCTTGCTTTGATGCTAGCCTTATTCGGTGGTCCTGTTGCTGTCACCTCATATACGATGGCTCAGCAAATGAATGCGAATGAAAAATTAGCGGGACAAATACTTGTATATTCTACTTTAC
>CAYFSZ010000101.1:0-3868 GCA_964346085.1 uncultured Mageeibacillus sp.
CGATTTTTGTTCCCTTGTCACTACTTGAGTTGATTTTCGGATAGTGACAATTCGCATTTTGGGTTCTATTGTCACTACTTGAGTTGATTTTCGGATAGTGACAATTCGCGTTTTTGAGTCCGTTGTCACTACTTAGGCGGATTTGACTTTCTCGGATTTGACTTTCATAGGTTGTCTTTATATAATAACTTTGCAAATTTGCCAATTTAGCTCAGTAGGTAGAGCGCATCCATGGTAAGGATGAGGTCACCAGTTCGATCCTGGTAATTGGCTCCAAGTGAAAAAGACTCGAATGGATTCGAGTCTTTTTTATATTCAACAAATGTTTCACTTTACTCTTGTGGTGCTTCATAACGATAAACAATAAATTTTTCAAATTCATCCTCATAAATATTTTGCAAAGAAACAGACCCGACACGTTCAAAGATTGTCTTGGTTTCCATGAACTGCTGAATTTCATACAATGGATAATACAGAATAATATCTACATTTCTAGTATGTTCAAAAATCGATTGTTCAAGATTCTGAATCACTTTAGCGAAAATCCGAATAGTAAAAGGATTGAAGAAATAAATCACATTATCTTCTGCTTGAAAAATATACTCTTCAGCATAAATATTTTGCAAAATAATCTGAGAAGAAGTTGATTGAGCATTTTCTAGATAGTGCACCTTATTTTGTTCTAAATCATAAAAAGTTTGTGGATTCAATTCAATACCAGTGACAGGTATATCAAACCGATGATGTACATAAAAAAGCATTCTCCCCGAACCACAGCCGATGTCAACAAACTTAGCTCGCTCCGGTAATTCATAAAACTCGAAAAAACGATCTAATGCTTGATATGGAGTTGCTTCCGTTCGATTATAGGATTTCGCTTTTTCTATATCTTCCCATTCACGAATGGATTGTGTATGGATATTCAATTTTTGATCCATTTCTCTTTCATACCATAATTTGAGCATATATCACCCTCAACTAAAAACAATTCTATAAAGCACTATACACGAAAAATTTTGGGTAAAAAAGAGATCAAGGTCCCGATTGGGAACCTTGATCATGAGGAGACGTATGAAGAGGTGTTTATTTTAAGTCGTCTCTTTTACGACTACGTTTCTTTTCTTAACGTGGTTTTATACTAACAGTAAGTTATGACAATAAAATAGTGAAAAAGTGAAGTATTGTGAAATTTTAAGAAATATACGAGTAATAATTCCACAATTAGCTATAATTTATATCGCTCTCCTTACTATTAAATTAATTACCCAGTTCTAAGTCACCTTCATATTGATTAATCCCACCAGCATCCAGAACTACTTGATATTCCATATCATAAAGCTGATTACTTGCCTGTTTCGTACGGTTTCCACTTTGGCAATACACAATGACAATCATATTTTTATCAGGAACAACTGTTTCAATATCTGTGATTTGATCAAGTGGAATGTTGATTGCACCGCTCACGTGTCCATTTCCAAATTCAGCTTCTGAGCGTACATCAATAAGCACTGTATTTTCAGGATTAAATTCCAATAGAGTTTCTGCTTTTTCTAGAGTAATTGAAATATGATCTGGTTTATCAACCTGAGTTGCTTCTATTGCATTAACTTGAGCCGGATATGACATCGCCATTTGCTCTTCTAATTTGAAGTCATATACTTCACCAGGCATAGGGGTTATGTTGTCATCATAAATTTGCAATAGTTCTTTTTCTCCTATCATCTCTTTATAATCTTCTAATATTAAATATCTTTCACCTACTAAATTTATAGCCTGAACATCAGCATCAGATTGCTTTTTTGAACATCCAACCACTAGAATAATAAATATCATGACAACTGAAATTATTTTTTTTGATTTCATTCTCTTTCCCCCAAGTTACATTGAAGTATACTAATCACCATACTTCTTTCTGACTTGTTTGACAATGAAGAAAGCTAGAACTAATGAAGCAATATCTTTAATGAGGAATGGGAATGATCCAACCATGAACCCTTGCGAAAAAGTTATTGTCAGGATTTTCGAGAGCCAAATCACTCCGATCGCATGGCAAGAAGCGAGGCCAAACAGAGAAAAGATCACAATGGTTAATGTTGATTGTGTATCTTTCGTTTTGCCTATAGATAACAAAACTACCATCGGAATAAAACCAAATAAATAGCCGGTACTCGGGGTTAGAATTTTGCCCGGCCCCCCCGAAAACCCTGAAAAGAACGGCAATCCGATAAACCCTAAAAACAAATAAACAAAAATAATCAGCAATGCATCTTTTGGCTTAAAAAAATAAGCAATGATAGCAACTGCTAGTACTTGTAAAGTGACAGGCACTCCCCCTGGAAGTGGAATCATTATTTGTGAGCAAAGAATTAAAAATGCGAGCATCAAGCCTTTAATAGTTAATGATTTCACTTTGCTTTCTTGTTTTTGTGATACTACATGTTCTGATTGATTTGAGGTTAAATTATTCATGATGCAAAGTTGCCTCCCCGTGATTAATATGTATGATATTTCCTTTTTCGTCTTGCACCGTCAGTTCAAATTGTTCATTGATATCGAGTACTTTCGCATTTATTTTTTCATCTTTATATCTGACATTAACTTGTTTTCCCGCTAAATAGTTTTTTTCCCTAAAAATACTTAATGCTTCTTCTTTATTTTTTTCTTCTGAATAAAATTCCCATTCATTCAAAAACTCAGCTACAATTCGATTACGTAAGCCATTCTGTATTGTGTTACTAGTTATTGAACCAGCTCGATTTTTGATATCTTTTGGAAAATCATCAGTTGGTGGATAGACATTCACCCCAATCCCAATAACAATATATTTGATTTCTTGGCTTTCGAAGTCAATCTCACCTTCACTTAAAATACCGACAATTTTTTTCTCTTTTAAATACAAATCGTTTACCCATTTAATTTGGGTCTCCGCATCAATTAATCGGTCTAGCGCTTTTGCTAAACTAACAGCAGCAAGAGCTGGACTTTGTTGACTTAAGTGTTGATGATTTATTGGTCTAAGTAAGAGACTGAAGTAAACTCCTGTTCCATAAGGAGAAAAAAAGTTTCGCCCCAGACGTCCCTTTCCTGCATTTTGCGCATTCGCCACAAAAACTGTTCCTGCTTTTGCACCTTCTCTCGCAGCTTGCTTTAAGTCAGTATTCGTGGAATCCACTTCTTGAAAACAATGAATCTCATATTTGTCTGGATGATTAAGAAAAATTTTGATTTCATCAGAATCTATCTCATCGTTTGGTTTAGTCAGCCGATATCCTTTGCCTGTAGTCGTCTCGATTGCATAACCTTTTGATTGTAGTTTTTTTATATTTCTCCAAATCGTGTTTCTACTAAGATGTAATTTGTTTGCCAGATCACCACCAGAAATCCAATCTTGGCTGGACAGGAGTGCTTCCAATACTTCTTTCTCAATGTTTTTTCGCGTCATTTTGTAGAATCTTTCTTTTATTTATAATTGTCACTATCTTATCATGAAAACAGTGACAATCCGAGTTGTTTTTTCTTATTATTTTCTGTTTGACAAAAAATATTTCAAGTGATAATATTATCAAGCACTTAAAGAGTGAGCCTAAAACGCTCGAGTGGCGGAATAGGCAGACGCAACGGACTTAAAATCCGTCGAGCTTTAAAAACTCGTGCCGGTTCGACTCCGGCCTCGAGCACCAGTTTAGCTCACTTTTTTAAGTATATATCGCGGAGTGGAGCAGTTGGTTAGCTTGTCGGGCTCATAACCCGGAGGTCGCAGGTTCGAATCCTGCCTCCGCAACCACAAAACCCTTGTACTAAATGGTACGAGGGTTTTTTATTTTGATTTGTGATTCCGATTCTTTAGTTATACATACGAAATTATGGG
>CAYFSZ010000102.1:0-1390 GCA_964346085.1 uncultured Mageeibacillus sp.
ACACAAATCGCTTTGATGTGTGCTTATACCGGACATGACACAACCGTATGGCTGCCGCTATTTTCATGACAGGTTATTATTATACGTCACCGACCATTGTATTCAATACAAATATTATGTTCAGTCGAGAAATATGGAATGGATTACAATTATCGGCCAGGGCCTTATCCTTTTCAGGTCTGGGCATCCTTTTTGCCAAACAAGTCGATCAGGTTACCTTAATTGAATCATCAATGCAGCTGTTAAACGTTCAGAGAAAATATGCCTACGGTGTTTTAGCTGCCTGGGGTATTTTCCCGAAAATAAAAAAAGAATATATAACGGTTTTACAGGCAATGCGATCCAGAGGAATTTCAGTTATGCCTTTCTCTCCGAAAGTGATTCGGATTATGCTAGTCAAGGCGATTCGCTGGTCTGATCATCTGGCGATCGCTCTTATTTCCAGAGGCTTGACCGATCACGGTCCCATGAGCAGCTGGCGCATTTATCGTTGGCATTACTACGATTTGCTGTTTATGCTTGGCATGCCGACCATAACGGCATTGATTTTGCACTTTTGGGTGTTGTAGTGAAGTTGAAGACAACTTCACTACGGTTTGATGATTCTGTTATTCTGAATTTATATTCCGGCTCTTATATCAGATACTGATTTTTTAGTAATTGTTAAATCTTCAAAAATTCGGTTGCCACCTTTACCAATAGGGGATTGTGCCACTAAACCGACTTTGGCAATAGCTCCGACATCCAGATAAAAATAGCGCATCATATAGAAATTTTTTCCATCCAGAGAATATTGCATGCCGAATTCATTACCGACGCGGCAGACTTGCAGCCAACATGTATCTGCATCAATATTAACCCCATTTGCATCATCGGAGAGATGATTCGTTACGACGCTGACAACAGCGCGGGTATCAAAGTCGGTAGCTTCAAAGCAAGCCTTTGCCCAATGTGTATCATCTTTCATAACCAGCAATGCACAGGCATCATAGGTGGATTCGAAATTCGGGGTCACTTTGACCCTGATCACAAAATCACCTTCGATTTCAGTGTAATAATACGGTGCATTGACCACAATATCCGGTTGCGGTCCGTTCTCATCCGTATGATCATAACCGCAAAAATAGTCTGTTTTTGGTGGAGCGATTATTTCAATCTTATTGCCGGTTTTGGTTATTTGGCTTTCATTCTTCCATTTAAAATCCATCTTAAACCTCCATCATTTATTTTATAAAATATTTTTCAGACATCACTATATTAACAAATTTCACATGGAATTGTCAGAGCAGGGATTGAGCATAGATAAAGAGTAGAAAGATATGCCCTATTTTTAAAAATTTACTTATAATAGAAATTAGAAATTTACTTATCAACCAATGGTTGAGAGAAA
>CAYFSZ010000102.1:1490-3848 GCA_964346085.1 uncultured Mageeibacillus sp.
CACTGAAAAAAGAGTATGGGACATTTACTTTGCTTGAAGTATCGACAGAAGACGGTGACCTGGTCAAAATTATTCTTTGATATCATCTATTGATAGAGATTTTTCTATTTCGTTAATTTCTTATTTTTTAAAATGTGGTTATAGCAACATATTTATATTAAAAACTACGTAAAATATAAATTGAAAGAGCAATGAGCAAGCACAAGCAAGAGAAGTAAGGCTACCAGAACGAAACAGTTCAAAAACTGAAGGAGGTAAACGAGATGATGAATCGTACGGAACAAATCAAAGAATATTTGAAAAGACTAAATAGCGATGAAAACTTTGAAGATATACGCGCTGATTTTATAAAAGATTTCAGCGAGGTTGAAGCTTATGAAATTATGCAGGCAGAGCAGGAATTGTTGAAAGAAGGGATGCCTCTTGCTGAAGTACAAAAATTATGTGATGTACATTCATCATTATTTCATGGAACAACAATGGAAGAAAAAATCAAGCATGCTGAATTGGCTGTAGAAGAATCTTTACTGCAAAAAAAAGCGAGAGAAGAGCTTGCCAAGCGTGATTCTTTTCCGCAAAAAGATTATAGCAATAAGGAACAAAGAGCTGCTGATTTAGCCGCAATACCGGGACATCCTCTCAATATTTTCACTTTAGAAAATAAGGCTCTGGAGGTTTTGCTAGAAGAGTTTAAAACAACTGATAATGAAGACTTGCTTTCCAAAATTTCAGCTGTAACAATTCATTATGCGAGAAAAGGAGATTTACTGTATCCGCATTTGAGTGTAAAATACGGTATTTCCGGACCGTCTGATGTGATGTGGACGGTCGATGATGAGATTCGTGATGAACTGGCAAGATTGAATAGAGAAAAACAACATGATACGGCATGGCATAATGATGTCCGAACAGTTTTACAAAGAATTCAGGAGATGATTTATAAGGAACAGAATATTTTATTTCCAATTTGTGCTGTGAATTTTACTAAAGAAGAATGGTATCAGGTCTATCATGATATGAAAGATTATCCGCTTTGTTTTTCTGTTCCGAATACGATATGGACAGAGGCAGAAAATTTTCAATCTGTAGAAAAAAATGCAATCACGAATGGAAAAACAGACGATGAGATGATAATATCGATGCCGGGCGGGCAGCTGAAGTTAACAGAGCTGATTGCTTTGCTCAATACAATTCCATTGGAGATCACTTTTATTGATGCTGATCAGATCAACCGTTTTTTTAATGAAGGACCGAAAGTATTTAAGCGTCCTGCGATGGCTTTGGGCAGAGATGTCTTTTTTTGTCATCCTCCAAAAGTTCAGCCGATGGTTCGTTCGATCATTGAAGATTTTCGCAGCGGAAAACGAGATAGCGTTCCCGTCTGGATGAATAAGAGTGGCAAACCAATGTTGGTTACTTATATGGCAGTGCGAGATCAAGCTAAACGATATTTAGGGACGCTGGAATTAGTACAGGATATGGAATTTGCGAAAGAGCATTTTCAGAAATGAAAAATTCAATATGCCTTAGCCGTATCATTTAATTCGAAATAATTCTTTTTATATTGAATTAATCCGTCTTTTTTCATACGACTCAATTCTTTTGACAAAGCGCTACGATCAACACCTAAATAGTCTGCCAACTGCTGCCGGTTGAAGGGGATGGTAAATTGCGTGCTGCTATGAATAAGAGCCTGTTCCGAGAGATAAGATAAAATACGTGCGCGCATCGATTTTGAAGCCGTATGCATCATACGGCTGGATAAATCTAAATTTTTTTGAGCGGCAATTTTCAATAGATTATAGATCAAACGCTGATGATAAAGACAACCGATTTGGCACATTGTTAGTAATTTTTTTAAGTTTAAAAAGAGTATTTTACTATCTTCCGTGGCAACGATATCGCAGAGCAATTCTTTGCCGGGGATGGCGGCATAATTCTCTGCGAAAATTGAACCTTTTGCAATATGACCGAAAATTTGGCTATCTCCCCAATAGAAATTGACAATGATATTTACGCTGCCAGACTCAATCAGCCCGATATCCTGTACGATATCTCCGGCCCGAAAGATGATTTCGTTTTTGGAAAAAGTTCTTTCCCTGGCTTCTAAACATGAAAGCATATGTTTCATTTCCTGTTCATTGATTCCTTGAAACAGAGCTGTTTTAGAGAGAAAAAAATAATTCATAAAAACCTCGCTTGCGTTGCTGCAGCAACATAAAAATTATCACTGATAGTTTACTATTTGTTCATAGAAAAAGAAATACTCAATTAAGATCTGAAATGGTCTGCTAATGATATAGTTTATATAAAAAGATAAAATATCATGTTAACAGCTAAAAGCATATATAAATGTAG
>CAYFSZ010000103.1:0-3729 GCA_964346085.1 uncultured Mageeibacillus sp.
GGATATTCCTACGTGAAAAGCTTCCGGACTATCGTATTCAATTTGAAAGAAATGTATCATACTTCACACCAGACAATAAAACTATAAAAAAAGAAATAGATATCACTATATTTAATGAAGATAAATCGGAGAAGTATGCAATTGAACTTAAGTGCCCATTAAATGGCCAGTATCCAGAACAGATGTATTCATTCGTGAAGGATATTAAATTTATGGAGGAGCTTAAGAACCGAGGATTTACTAGAACAGCTGCTGTTGCTCTTGTTTCGGATAGGCCTTTTTATGAAGGGCGCAACAATAAAGGTATATATAAGTTTTTTAGAGATGAATATTCTGTTTACGGTTGCATTTTTAAGCCAACAGGTGTAGGAAAAAATAAAGATAGCATTGCATTGACAAGCAGATATGATTTTATCTGGCAGGATTTAAGTGACGGTCGTAAATATTACATAATCGAGATTTGAGTAGTCAGGGGGGGACTTGCAGGTGGCTTTGCTTCAAGATGAATTAAAAATAAGAAAGATTCATGAATTACTTCATATGAAATTGGCTTTACCACCATATCAGCGCCCGTATAGTTGGAGTGTGAAGTCTGCAAATACGCTTTTTCAAGATACTTATAATGCATACCATGAAGGTTTACAAGAATATAGAGTTGGTTCAGTAATTTTACATAAAGAAAACGGAAAGTATAACATTGTCGATGGCCAACAACGACTGACAACTATTTCGATTCTTCTATACTGTTTAGGTGAGAAGGATCTGGGGTTGTTACAAGAAAAATACAATCAACTGTCTAACGATGTGATTGTAACTAATTATGAAATTTTATCTAAGAGAATAAGTGAGCTACCGAAAGATGAGCAAAACAAGTACAAAAATTATTTATTCGAACGTTGTAGTGTAGTTCAAATTGTTACAGACAGTGAGCAAGAGGCTTTTCAATTCTTCGATTCACAAAATTCGCGCGGTAAGGAGTTAGCCCCACATGATTTATTAAAGTCATATCATTTACGCGAGATGAATGATGAAGAGGAAAACCAAAAAATAAGGATTATCAACCAATGGGAAAATGTAAACCAAGATGATTTGAATGACCTATTTAAAATCTATCTTTACCCATTGACCCAATGGTATAAAGGAAAGAGTGGTTTGGGCTATTCATCTAGTAAAATAGATGTGTTCAAAGGGATTAAAACCACAAATGTATTTAATTATGCGATTTATCATAAAGCAAGTAATCTTTTTGTAGAACAGTTTAATGCAAATGGAAGCAATGAATTACTTGCATCTAGAGCATTAAATCAATTTCAATTAACACAGCCTCTTATGGCAGGAAAGCGATTTTTTTATTACACTCTACATTATAGAAATCTACTTGAGCAAGTACAAAGATTAGTGAGTAAAGTTCATACAGAGGAACAAGTTCCGAGTAGACGCACTGGAGATCTTTACATTAAACAATTATATGAATGTGCGCTATTATTTTTTGCTGATCGCTTTGGAATTGAAAACCTATCTAAAGCTGTGATGCAGCAATTATATACTTGGAGTTATTCTTTGCGGCTGGTTATGGAAGCTGTCTATCTACAGACAATTAATAAATATGTGCGAGGAGAACATGAACGCGTAAACTATGGATTAGGTATGTTTTCAGAAATCAGTGAAATGAAAAACGGAGAAGAATTAAAACTCATTTCTTTAGAGCAACCTAAAATTGAGAATAAAAACAAAGAGAAGTACAGGGATGTGTATGATTTACTTTGTGAATGGAATAGGTGGTAGATGATGGATAAAAATATAAGAATCATACCGGTATCAAAAATTTTTACTAATGTTCATTATATAGTTCCTATATATCAACGCAACTATGCTTGGGGAGTATCGGAGATAGAACAATTGATAGAAGATATTGATAGCTCTATTGGCGACTCTAATAAAAATTACTTTCTTGGAAACCTAATTGTTAATCAAAGGGATGATAATGTTTATGAAGTAATAGACGGGCAACAGAGGTTGACAACACTATTTCTATTAGAAAGTTATCTTGGTATGAATTTTGCTAAAGATGGGTTGAGATTTGAAGCACGGGAAAAATCAAACCGTACCCTTAACATGCTAAGCAAAGGAAACAAGAATGAGCTAATAGAGGAATTAGCATCTGTTGAAATCCTAAAGGGATATCAAATAATTGATAGCTATTTTAAATCTAATAATATAGATAAAAATGATTTAACTAAAAAACTGGAAAGTGTTTTTATTGTTCGTGTACAAGTTCCACAAGGTATAGATTTAAATCATTATTTTGAAATCATGAATACTCGTGGCGAGCAACTTGAACTTCATGAAATAGCAAAAGCAAAATTTTTAGAAGTATTGGATACAGAACAAGATAAAAAAACGGCAGCATTGATTTGGGAAAAATGCTCTAACATGGACTCGTATATACAAATGAATTTTGATCCCAGTGTTAGAAAGTATCTTTTTACAAATGATTGGTCTAGTATTAGGGATAATATTAACGATTTTGATACAATTAAGGAATTTATTCATAGTGAAGATGAAGACAATAATTTAGTTCCTTTGATTGAGATTCTAAAAAACAAGAAACTCTTTAATAATGAAATAAGTAAGGATGAAGTTGAGAATGAACGTTTTGAATCGATTATTTCGTTCCCAAATTTTTTACTTCAGATAAATGCTGTACTTAATAATTTAGAAGAGGAAGATTCAACCCTTGATGATAAACATTTCTTAAATAATTTATCATGGGCCTGGGGGGACGCTGATAAAGCAAAGAACTTTTTATTTCATATGTTAAAATGCCGTGTACTGTTTGATAAATATATATTGAAACGTGAATATGCTAGAGATTATAAAGAAACTGGGAAATGGTCGTTACAACGTTTAGAAAGGTATAATGATGGGAAAGGTGATAAACCCAAATATGTAGGAACATTTGGTGAGGACAATAGTCAGAATAATAAACAACTAAGAACTCTGCAATCCTGCTTGCGTATAACCTACACATCACCTAAAACTATGCATTGGATTTCATTAATATTAACAAGCTTATTAGAAAATGAATCATGTGACATTATTGAAATACTTGAAGATTACTGCAAAACAAAAGTTTTCGAATCAAAGTTTGAGAATTCTAGTGGATTTGGTTTTGAAAGAATCGTATTTACTTACCTTGATTATCTTTTATATAAGAATGGTTATTCTTACTTGGGCAAGGAAATTATTCCTCCATTATATGATGAGTGGCAGTTCCAATTTAGAAGTTCCATTGAACACTTTCAACCCCAAAATCCCGTTGAAGGTGAAAGCTGGGAAGCAGATGACCTTGATGGCTTTGGCAACCTCGCATTAATTACAGTGTCAGGAAACTCGAAGTTTTCTAATTTACCACCAGAGGGAAAAATCACCTCATATCCAAGTATTATAGAACAAAGTTTGAAACTCAAGATTATGAAAGAGTTGGTGAACTTCGATGATGAAAAATGGACGGAAGAAAAAGCAAGAAAGCATAAAGAAGAAATGTTTAGAGTTTTGAAAGGGTAGTTATTATATATGTCGATATGTTCCCGCCTACCGATAGTGCAAAAAGAGCCTTTGACGTGTTTCCGACTACCGACAATGTAAAAGACATCAATCCACCCCGCTCGTTGCATGTGGAGACTATAGCGTTGATACAAAGGGAAACTATGTAGAAATCCTGAGATT
>CAYFSZ010000104.1:0-3569 GCA_964346085.1 uncultured Mageeibacillus sp.
GTACGGCTTAGGGCTGCGAGCACTGGTTTTCCGTCCCCTGACTGCAATTTCAAAGGGACGGAATAAGCTGATATCGCCGAAATACCGTCCTTTCACGTAGCTCTCAGCTACATCGCGAAGTACGGCTTATTGTATCTTCCCTCAAACATCCGTCCCCAAAAGCACAACTTCCACGCAAATCAACTTCCCTTATAGTCCTTTATCTTGTATACTTTGAGGGTATTTTGATGAGGAGATGAGGAATATGAATTCTTTAGTTTTACAAACTGATTTTGGGTTGCAAGATGGTGCTGTTTGTGCGATGTATGGTGTTGCTAAAACGGTTGAACCAAGTTTGTCGATTTTTGATTTGACGCATGATATTCAGCCGTATGATATTTGGGAGGCTAGCTATCGTTTGATTCAAACAATTTCGTATTGGCCAGAAGGAACGGTTTTTGCTTCAGTTGTGGATCCGGGTGTTGGTTCAACACGAAGAAGTATCGTTGCACTCACTGAAAACGGTTATTATATCGTGACTCCGGATAATGGAACTTTGACTCATGTCAAACGCATGACAGGAATTAAAGAAGCGAGAATCATTGATGAAACAGTGAATCGCCTTCCGCATTCCGAGGCGTCTTATACATTCCATGGCCGTGATGTATATGCTTTTACTGCTGCGAAACTAGCCGCAGGAAAAATCTCATTTGAAGAGGTTGGATCGTCAATCGACCCTGAGACAATCATTGAATTGCCAGTCATTCCACCAACACGTGAAGGGGATGCTTTGATTGGTACAATCGATGTTTTGGATATTCGTTTTGGTAATTTGTGGAGCAATATCACAAGAGAAATGTTCAATGAACTTGGTTTGCAACATGGTGACCGTGCAATTGTTTCGATTTCGAATGATACACGCACCATTTATAGCAATACGATGATTTATGGTCATTCATTTGCGGATACGAGCATTGGGGAATCATTGATTTATATAAATTCGCTTGATTGTATCGCGGTTGCGACCAATCAAGGAAGTTTTGCCAGAGCCTATAATATTGGGACTGGAAATAGTTGGCATTTAACGATTCGCAGCGCGAAGGAGTTGAAATAATTCGTCTCGCAGTGCGAAGGAGTTAAAATAGATCGTCATTAATTTGTCTAAAAAAAGACAAACTGAAATTCTGAGGAGGGTTATCATGAATTTAAAGAAAAAAACATTTAGTGTAAAAGCAATTGTTGCTTTAGGTATCGGTACCGCATTGTTTTTTGTATTGATGCGTTACGTTTCTGTACCAAGTCCAATTCCTAACACAACTTTTGGTATTCAATACAGCGTTTTGGCATTAGTGGCTGCGTTGTTTGGACCAATCATTGCTGCTTTGGTCGGTTTTATCGGACATATGTTAACTGATATGGCTGCTGGCTGGGGCATCTGGTGGAGCTGGGTTATCGCATCTGGTTTTGTTGGTTTGGTGATGGGTGCAACAATGAGTAAAGTTCGTTTGGACGAAGGTGTTTTCACAAAAAAAGACATCATCAAATTTAACATTGGTCAAGTCATCGCTCATGTGATCGCATGGATTGTTATTGCTCCAGTTTTGGATATTTTGATTTATTCCGAACCTGCAGATAAAGTCTTTATTCAAGGCGTTTTCGCAAGCATCAGTAACATCATCGCAACTGGTATCGTAGGCACTTTGTTATGCCTCGCTTATGCAAAAGCAAGACCACAACAAGGATCTTTGAACAAAGAATAAATTCATCAAGGGCAGTCCAGGTTGAGGTACTGCCCTTTTTCTTCAAATAAAGGTTTTTTATATTGTTTTTTTCAAGAAAAAAATAGCGATAAAAAGCAATTAATTGAAAAAGAACGAGGGGACTTTGTTTTGAAAAGACCAATCATTGAATTTCGCGATTTCAGTTTTCAATATTTCGCGCAGGCGGAACCGACTTTGCATCATATCAATCTCTCGATTTATCCGGGCGAAAAGGTGCTGATTGCCGGGCCATCGGGGTGCGGAAAATCGACTCTTGCAAATTGTATGAATGGGCTGATTCCTTTTTCTTATAAAGGAAAAATGGACGGCCAGATGTTGATTGATGGGAAAGAATCCTCTTCACAAAGTCTGTTCGAAATTTCAAAAACGGTCGGCACTGTCTTGCAAGATTCTGATAGTCAGTTTATCGGGATGTCCGTTGCGGAAGATCTGGCTTTTTCTCCAGAAAATGATTGTATGCCTCGCGATGAGTTACATCACTTGGTTGCAAAAATCGCTGAGACCGTCGAAATTAAAGAACATCTACAACATGCTCCTAGCGAATTATCAGGAGGTCAAAAACAAAGAGTTGCCATCGGTGGTGTTTTGATGGATGATGTTCAGCTCTTGTTATTTGATGAGCCGCTTGCCAATCTGGATCCCGCTACGGGGAAAACAGCGGTTGAGCTGATTGATCAATTGCAAAAACAGTTAAACGCTGCAACAGTCATGATTGAACATCGATTGGAAGATGCTTTACACCGGGCTGTAGACCGCATTGTACTGATGTCTGAAGGTCGCATCATTTTCGATGGTGCTCCTGACGTTTTACTTACTCAGGATTTGCTAAAACAAACTGGAATTCGGGAGCCTTTGTATATTACGGCTTTGAAATATGCGGGGGTTGAGATTTCCGCAGAACAATATCCAAGCCATATCGACACATTGTCTTTATCCGATGAAGAAAAAAACAAAGTGTTATCTTGGTTTGAGTCCATGCCTCAAGTTGAGCCACTTCGTGATCAACGAGTCGTCCTTGAAGCACAAAACATTGATTTCACTTATGATAATGGATTTCATGCTTTGAAAGGAATTTCAGCAAAGGTGCATGCTGGAGAATTGCTCGCCATTTGTGGACGTAATGGTGCTGGCAAATCTACTTTTTCCAAAGTAATCTGCGGTTTTGAAAAACAACAATCTGGGTCTTTGACTTTTTACCAAGATACGCAGGCAGAAGACTTGATGGATTTGAGCATCAAAGAGCGGGCAGATCGCATCGGTTTTGTGTTGCAAAGTCCGAATCAAATGATCTCGCAGACGATGATCAAAGATGAGGTCGCTTTGGGGTTGCGGGCAAGACATGTTGCAGAGGAAGAAATCGAGCACAAAGTGAATGAAGCCTTGCGCGTTTGCGGGCTTTATCCTTTCCGTAATTGGCCCGTTTCTGCACTGAGTTTTGGGCAGAAAAAACGCCTGACCATTGCTTCGATTTTTGTTTTGCAGCCAGATGTATTGATTCTTGATGAACCGACTGCTGGGCAAGATTATCGTCACTATACAGAAATCATGGAGTTTTTATTGTCGTTAAGCCAACGTGGATTAGCCGTCATTTTGATAACTCATGATATGCATTTGATGCAAGAATATGCTGAGCGTGCCATTGTTTTTAATCATGGGCAAATTATCGCCGATGATACGCCAGCTGCCATTTTGACCAATACGGAAATTATTGAGCAAGCGAATTTGAAAGAAACTTCTTTGTTCTCACTCGCTAGACAATGCGGCATTTCTGAAGAAAAAGAATTCGTGCATCGTTTTATGGAATTCGAG
>CAYFSZ010000105.1:0-2400 GCA_964346085.1 uncultured Mageeibacillus sp.
GCTGATTTTAGACCGTCCCACCGACCATCTCGATCTTGAATCAATCACCGCTGTAAACAACGGACTTTCTGATTTTAAGGGCAACGTTTTGTTTACCTCACATGACTATGAAATCATTCAAACGGTAGCAAACAGAATTATCGAAATCACAGAGGACGGCATAATCGACCGAGTAGGCAGTTATGAAGAATATATCGAATACCGCAAAGCAAGAGCTGCCGCAAAAATATAATTAAAAATCGAATTTTTAAAACAAAAATATGAGGCAGCTTATCACCTGAATTACGGTTGTTAAGCTGCCTTTTAATTATTATTTTTTGTTAACCATATGCTGATGATGCGCTTTTATGAAAAAAGAAAAACAGTGCTTAAATAAAAAGAAAGCAGGATTAAAAATGAGCAAGCCATAATTTTCTTATATCTGTGCAAACAATAATTTCTGATAGATTCAGAATTGTCTACTCAAAAGGTTTTTCTGTGCCAATACCAATTTCTCTAAAATACATATCCTGATATTTTTTTGGTGTCATTCCGACTTTTTTCTTAAATACCTCGACAAAATAGCTCTGATTAGGGAAAGCTAATATTGTTGCAATTTGTGAAGTAAGATATTTTGAATATTTTAGCATATTTTTAGCGGTTTCAATTTTCTTATTTTGTATATATTCTGTAACGGTCATCCCGGTTTCTTTTTTAAAAAGCTTTGACAGATAGCTTGAATTAAGCCCTGTATACTGTGCAAGATCTGAAATAAAGATTCTTTTATGAAGATTATTATAAATATAATCAACACATCTGATTATTTGCTTTGAAAAAATCTGACTTTTTCTTATTTTTTTCATTCTTTCAGCATAGTCTGCTGACATTGCTGAATGAAGCTGTGATATTTGTTGAGTTGTCGTACAAATATCAACTTTTTGAATATATAAATCACTTAAAATGTATGCGGTTTCATGTTCCATACCGCCTTCTATGCAATATCTTGAAACTAATGCGATTGTAACAACAAAATGATACTTTAAATTCTGAAGTGGGTTTTCTGACAATTTTCCCAATCCGGCTTTATCAGAAAATTCGTTTTTGCAAAGTTGAGCAACCTTATCGACGTCGCCGCTTTTCACGGCGATATAGAATTCAAATTCAGGACTATACGGTGCGTGATAAGCTTCATTTTCCCTCATTATAAATTCTTTATAGCTAAGTTCTTTTTCCGTATTCAAACAATCACACCCTTTTTTAATCAATACTATATCATGATTTTAATAAAAAAGCAATTAAAACGATATACTCATACATTAACAAATGTTACTATTTAATTAGATAATGGAGGAGATAAAATATGAAAGAATTTACAGGATATAAAAGAGGCATTAATCTTGGTGGCTGGCTTTCTCAATGCGAACACAGCGAAGAGCATTACAATACGTTTATAACAGAAAATGATTTGCGGATCATATCGGGATGGGGGCTTGACCATATCAGGCTTCCGATTGATTATGAGCTTGTCAGGGCTGATGACGACAGTTTTATCGAAGAAGGCTTTGCGCATATTGACCGCTGTCTTGACTGGTGCGTGAAATATAATTTGAATATGATTTTGGATCTGCACAAAACTGCCGGCTATTCTTTTGATGAAAAGGCAGATGACTTTTTCAGAAGTTCTTTGCTTCAAGACAAATTTATATCTTTATGGGAAGAAATTGCACGACGATATGGATCATTCAGTAATATGCTTTCTTTTGAACTGCTCAATGAAGTGGTTGATGAAAGTTTTGCTGATATTTGGAATGACATCATAAAAAGAACAATCTCCGTTATAAGAAAACATGCCCCCACGACAAAAATACTGATAGGCGGCGTGAGATACAACAGCGTGCATTGGGTTAGAAAGCTTGATGAGCCTTATGACGAAAATATAGTATACACCTTCCATTTTTATGAGCCGTTGATTTTTACACATCAGTCGGCATATTGGGTGGAAAAAATGCCCACTGATTTTTCAATCGAATATCCAAACGATCTTAAAAAATATATCAAGGATTCACATGAGTTTCTTCCTTCAGTCCACCACGGTTTCTATGACAGCGTGAACTGTGAAAAGGTTGACATCAACTTTTTTAAAACAGCGTTTGCTGATGCGATTAGTACAGCTGAGGAAAGAAACACTGCCCTATACTGTGGTGAATACGGGGTAATAGACCAAGCCTCGCTTAACTCAACGTTGAACTGGTTTGCAGATATTCACAGTGTTTTTGAAGAATTTAATATAGCAAGGGCTGCATGGACATATAAGGGCAAGGATTTCGGAATAACGGATGCGCATTATTCTGAAATTGCAGATAAACTTATTAAGCTTTTATAGTTAAGAAAGGGGTATTGTTATGAGTTATGTAAAGAAGC
>CAYFSZ010000105.1:2500-3566 GCA_964346085.1 uncultured Mageeibacillus sp.
AAGAAGCCGGAAAAGCTGTTCCGTGAACCTCTTGAAGACGGTAACTATATACATAACGGCAATTTTGAAGTAGCAGAGGATCTAACAGATGATATCGACTGGAAATTCCTTTTAGCAAAGGGTGGCGAGGGTGCAGCCGAGATAAAAGACGGAATGATAATTATCACTTCGACAAATGAAGGCGTTGAAGACTATGCTGTTCAACTTGTACAGCCTGAGCTCCCGATGATAAAGGGTAAGAAATATAAAGTCAGCTTTGATGCATACTCAGATGAAGCAAGGGATATAATCGTTTGCGTTTCAGCGCCGACTAACGGTTGGATACGTTATCTTGAGGATACAACATTGACTCTTTCAAAAGATAAGCAAACATATACTTACGAATTTGAAATGACTGGAAAAGACGATCCAAACGGCAGGCTTGAATTTAATCTTGGAAAAAGAAGCTCAACTGCCACAGTTTACTTAACGAATGTGCGAGTTGAAGAAGTAAAGTAATTTAACGTCCGATATTCTTTCAACATTGCACAAATTAATTCCCAACAAAAATAAAAATATCAGCACGCAGGGTAGTTATTGCCAAGCGTTGCTGATATTTTTTTGCGGGACAAATCATGATATAATTGCTAATTTAATTTCAACTCAAACCAGAAGATACTCCCCTTGCCTTCTTGAGATTCTACTCCATAACAACCATGGTGAGCGTCAATTATTTTCTTTACAATAGACAATCCAAGTCCTGTGCCCATTTTAGGTCTTTTGTGTTTTTGCTCGACCTTATAGTAGCGATCCCATACCTTTGGTATATCATTTTGATTGATACCCTGCCCGTGATCGATTACCTCTATTTTCACTTTGCTGCCTAAAATGCTTTGACGAATAATTATTACCTTATCCTCACCGCAATAAGTGATTGCATTGAGCAGCAAGTTATAAAATGCCTGAGTAATTTTCTCCCTTTATAATCTGTATCGTATTCCTCAATAAGAAATCTTATCTTGTATAAAAGTGCCTTTTTTCAAATCATCAAAAGCCTTATTCAATTCTTCCTTAGTATTCATGACAA
>CAYFSZ010000106.1:0-3082 GCA_964346085.1 uncultured Mageeibacillus sp.
CTAAAAATATTTCGGTGTTGTGGAGAGCGATAAAAAATGCGCCCTCCCACAAGGAAAGACGCATGAAATCTATGACATAGAATTAAATTTAAATTTTGCATCCGATCCTTGGAGGCCTCACGGGACCCGCCTTAAAGCACCATAGATATGATAAGAATTAGAACGTTTCTTGTCAATCAATTTTTTGTCTAAAAAAGCTTCGCCGAAAAGAATTATCCTTTGTATACAATTTCATAATTAATGGTACAATAGTAAAGATTTAGAGATTTTAATACTCTACATATATAAGGAGTTTTTATGAAATTAGGAATTGTTGGATTGCCAAACGTTGGAAAGAGTACATTATTTAACGCATTAACAAAAGCAGGTGCAGAAGTTGCCAATTATGCTTTCTGTACAATTGATCCGAACGTCGGTATCGTCAATGTTCCTGACAGCAGACTCGCTGCACTTGATGAAATTTATCATGCAAAAAAAGTCACTCCTGCAACAATTGAATTTGTTGATATTGCTGGCCTTGTTGAAGGTGCAAGCCGTGGTGAGGGACTCGGAAATAAATTCCTTGCTAATATTCGCGAAACAGATGCAATCGTTCATGTTGTCCGTTGTTTTGATGATGAAAATGTCATTCATGTGGCTGGTAATGCTAATGCTTTAAGAGATGCGCAAATTATTCAATTAGAATTAATTCTTTCAGACATAGAATATATTGAACGCCGTTTAGAAAAAGTGAATAAACTCGCCAAAACCAATGATAAAGTTGTATTGCAAGAAAAAGCTTTTTTAGAAAGTTTGCAAAAACATTTAGAGGAAGAAAAACCCGCTCGTACATACCCATATTCCGATGCTGATATTCCTTTCACCAAAGAACTCTTCTTACTTTCTTCAAAACCTGTGCTTTACGTAGCAAATATAAGCGAAGACGAAATCGGTACTGTTCCTGAACAAGCAAAACAATTGCAAGAATATGCCAAGGAAGAAAATGCAAAAGTTGTTATCGTTTCTGCAAAAATCGAAGATGAATTACAAACTCTTGATCCAGAAGAAGCTGCTGAATTTATGGAGTCACTTGGCATGGAACAAAGCGGTTTGGATGCCATCATTTCTGAAAGCTATGATTTATTAGGCTTAATATCCTATTTAACAGCTGGTGAAGATGAAATCAGAGCGTGGACAATCACAAAAGGAACAAAAGCTCCGCAAGCTGCTGGAAAAATTCATACCGACTTCGAACGTGGTTTTATCCGTGCAGAAATCGTTGCATTTGATGACTTTATCGAATATAAATCAATGGCAAAAGCCAAAGAAAAAGGTCTTGTTCGTTCAGAAGGAAAAGAATATGTCATGAAAGATGGCGATGTTACTCTCTTCCGCTTCAATGTTTGATATTTAGGAGATTTTCATGTTTGTTATTGGGATTACAGGTGGAATCGGAACCGGAAAAAGCACAGTTGCGAACTTATGTCGCGAAGCGGGATTGTCAGTTCTTGATGCCGATCAAATTTCACACAGTGTCACGGAAGCAAACGGTCTTGCAATCCCTGAAATTAAAGAAGCGTTCGGTGAAGAATATATTTTAGAAGACGGATCTTTGGACCGCAAAAAAGTTTCTGATTTGGTTTTTAAGAACAAAAAAGCATTGGATAAATTAAGTCTAATCGTTCATCATCATACTTTGAAACAAATGGGACTTTATCTTGATGAACTAGAAAAAGCAGGTATAAAAGTTGCTGTGCTAGATGTGCCTATCCCCGTGAAAGAAGGTTTTCTCGACCGTTGTAATCAGGTTTGGAATATCACTGCTGAGAAAGAAATTCGTTTAAATCGTTTAGAAAAACGTGGCATGACCAGAGCTGATGCTTTACGCCGAATGTCGGTACAAATGACACCTGAACAATACAGTGAATTAGCTGATGTAGATATTCAAAATGACGGAACTTATGACGAATTACGAGAAAAGGTAAACACCCTATTCGAAAAAGAATTATCGCCTAGAGGTTTACCTTTTAGTAAAATTTAACTTTTATTAAAATTCTGATTGACTCAATTAATATGCTCTTTTATAAGTTTCAGGGATTAATTCATCCCTTTTTCTTTCTTTTGCAATTTTTAATAGTAAATTAGGATTACGTAATAGTTCACGGCCACAAGCAATCAAATCACACTTTTCTGTTTCAAGCACATAATTAATTAAATCCGACTCATTAAGAAGTCCTACACCAATTGTTGGATATTTTGTATTCTCTTTGATTTGCTTCGCATACTCAATCATATATCCTGGGAAAACATGGATATCAGCATTCACTAATCCACCCGCTGAGACATGAACAATATTGTAAAGCTTGTCATTCTCACTAAAAAACTGAATCCAATCTTCTACTTGTAAGCCATCTTCTAAAAAATCTGTCGAAGATATTCTAAGCCATAATGGCTTCTCTTCTGGCCATATTTCTTTGATTGCATCTGTAATTTGCTTTAAGAACAAAAACTTATCTTTACCATATTTATCATCACGTTTATTGGAGATTGGAGAGGCAAACTGATGAATCAAATAGCCATGAGCCGCATGAATTTCAATTCCATCATATCCCGCTTCATTTGCTCTACGAGCAGCCTCTTGGAAAGACTTAATCGTTTCATCGATGTGGGTTTCATTCATATCAATGAAGTTCGCTTTTTCATCATTAAAAGCAATATTACTCGGAGCGAAATGTTCTAGTCCAACCGTTTCAGACTTTCTACCTGCATGAATTAATTGCAATGCAATTTTTGACCCTTGCGAATGAACGGAATCGACTAATTTTTGATGAGCTTTCATTTGTTCATCATTCCAAATGCCGAGACATTGATCTGTAATTCTGCCATTTGGCATCACACCTGTGGCTTCAACAATGATCAAACCAACCTGTCCAATTGCTCGAGCTGTGTAATGAGCGATATGGAATTCATTGACCAATCCATTCTCAGCCTGATACATACACATCGGCGGCATCACCATTCTATTCTTTAATTCTAAATTTCCAAGTTGATATGATTCAAAAAGTTTCATTTTACTCCTTTTCATTTAGCTCATCATTCTTCC
>CAYFSZ010000107.1:0-2984 GCA_964346085.1 uncultured Mageeibacillus sp.
AGCTGTTTGGCTAGAATTCCCGTCCTTTTGATTGTTTGCAGATATTTGTTAGATTCAATTATAGGTTACTCTCATGCTAAAAAACTCATTAGCACTCTTTACCACCTGTTATTTTCAGATCCTGCTTATACTCAATAATAGCTCTTAACGACGTATGAATCCCCTTGGCAATATCTTCCAATTCCATATAAGGCACCCCTGAGCGATTCACGACTTGTTCAGGGATAAACGGGACATGCATGAATCCTCCACGACAATTAGGAAATTCTTTCGAAATATAATATAAAACACCATACATTAAATGATTACACACAAATGTCCCGGCAGAATTTGAAACTGTAGCTGGCAAACCCTCTTTCTTCATTGCTTCGACCATTGCTTTGATTGGTAAATCAGAAAAATAGGCTGATGCTCCATCTTCAAATATTGCAACATCAATCGGTTGATTCCCTTCATTATCATTGATTCGTGCATCATCAATATTAATCGCAACACGTTCTGGAGTAAGGGCTGATCTCCCACCCGCTTGACCTATGCACAAAACAACATCTGGATTGATTTCCTTCATTTTCGCATATACGGTTGCAATCGATTTTCCAAAAACTGTCGGAACTTCTATTTTCATAATATCAGCATTCAAATCTTCGGTACGAACGATTCGAACTGCTTCTAAAGCAGGATTTATTTTTTCTCCCCCAAATGGATCAAATGCTGTCAATAAAATTTTCATTTTCTTCACCAATAAAAAAAGTCTTACTAGCATTTTACAGCAGTAAGACTTTCATTTAAATGATTTTTCTATCTTTACGAATTTTTATTTCAAACATAGTTTTTTCTTCATTTGTTGATAAACTACAATAGCTAAAGCAATTGCAAGTATCATGAAGAAAAAGATAGCTCCAATTCCAATAAACAAATTTGCTTCCATTGCTGTTTCATTAAATAGATTTTTTCCGTAGTAGGATGACATACTTTGGAATAAAATCAGATACGAAGATGAAGCCGTCATTTTTCCATAAAATTCAATCCCAATTGGCACAAATATCATGCTAATAAAAGAACCAACTTGAATAATAATATATAAAACAACATAAACTAATACAGGTCCGCCAATTCCAAATCTTTGCAACTTACTTCCTGAACCTATTGTGTTAGCCGTCATAAACACAAATGCATTAACAAGTAAAGCTATGATGAAATAAACAGCAATGAAAATTACAAATGGTTTTATGATTTCCCAAAAATTACTCAATCCATGCATATCTTCATCAGCCATATTTATATACACTATGTAGCACATTTCGATTAAAATAAAAATTGACGATAACAGATAACTGACAAAATAAAATAGCATTCTCGAAATAAACAATTGCGAAACTGTTGCTGGAAAACTATTTAATAAATAGGCTCTTTTCCCATAAAAATTCTTATAATCAGTTATAGCCGAAAGTAAGAATAAAATCATCCCTCCACCTGATAAGACTATGACGCTAATGACAGTTGCTGATCCTATTAGGATCTCATTTTGAAGATTGAGTCCTGTAATAACTGAAGTCAAAGCGATAATAAGAGCTGACACTCCCATTATGGGGAAAAGTAAACGGCTTAATTCTCTAAATTGAAATCGAAATAATTTGCTTATCATTGGAACACCTCCTCAAAAATTGCATTAATGCTTTTATTCTCTCTTGCTCTCAAGTCATCAGCCGCTGATACCAATTTCACTTTTCCTTTATCCAAAAAAATCACATCATCCAAGATTGGTTCGATATCATAAATTAAATGCGTTGAGATGAGTAGCAATGCATCTTCAGCATAATTTCGAATAATACTTTGCATAATTGTTTTTCTTGTCGCAGGATCGACACCGGAAATAGGTTCATCAAGTAAATATAATTTTGCTTGTCTTGAAATTGTCACAGCAATTTGCAGCTTTTCTTTCATACCTTTGGACATTGTTCGTAATTTTTGTTTGGCATCTAATTTGAAAAAATCAATTAATTCATTCGCTTTTTGCTTATCAAAATCTTGAAAATATTCATCATACATTGCAATTACTTGATGCGCTGTTTGCCACTCAGAAAGTGACGGTCTATCTGGTAAATACGATGTAATTGCTTTTGCTTCTTGGCTTCCAGGAATATGCCCTCCTACTTTAACTTCACCATCATACACTTGATCGAATCCCCCTAAAATTCGAAGCAAGGTTGTTTTTCCTGATCCATTTGGTCCAACAAGTCCGACAATTCTACCCTCATCTAAGTTTAATGACAAGGAATTTAACGCTTGAAACTTCCCATAAAACTTGTCCAGATTTTTTACTTGAACGATATTCATTTTTTACCTCTTTCTGATTCATTCCACTCTTTTTCAATAAATTCGATGACTTGTTCTAAGTCCATCTGCAATCCTTTTGCCTTTTCAATAAAATGATGAGCTTCTTGTAAAATTAAATCCTTACGAAGTTGCTTGATTCGAGCTACATTAGTTGAAATAAAGCGACCAGATGTTCTTTCTGCAAAAGCCAGCTCTTCCCGCTCCAACTCAGCTAAAGCACGCTGAACTGTATTCGGATTCACTTCATATAACATCGCCAAATTACGAACACTATCTAATTTTTCTCCTTGCTCCCATTCTCCCGCAGCAATTTTCCGGCGAAACTCATCAAGCAATTGTAAATAGATTGGTTGATGATTGTTGAAGTCATACGGCATGTTATTTCCCCCTTTCAGTAGTACAATCGACGTCTTCTGTATTATTGTATTACTTGTCTAATACAATGATATTATTAATCATTCATGTCAAGTCCTCCGAAAAATATTTTTTCAGAGGACTACTCAGATCTTATGCATTATTAATCATTGAAAACGATAGGATATCGGCTTAACTTATTTCAGAAATTACTCTTCAATATATTCGTGTACTTGTTCTTCACCTGCTAACACTCTTAAGCCACCAAGTGCCAAGGCTTTCATTTCGTTTTC
>CAYFSZ010000108.1:0-2960 GCA_964346085.1 uncultured Mageeibacillus sp.
ATTTGAAAAACCAGGAAACCGGACCGATTTTCACCCGCTTGGAACTTAAGTTACAAACGCAAATTCAGCATAGACAAATGGGCTTTTTTGTCTTAACCTTAAATAGAACAAAATACACTTTCAGATTTAATTTTGTCTGAAAACTAAAAGAGAATATTCATCAAGGAGGATGAACTTATGGCACAATTCAAAGTTGCAGATTTACAATATGCTTATGACGCATTAGAACCAACAATCGACAAAGAAACAATGACATTACACCATGACAAACATCATGCTGCATATGTTAATAATTTAAATAATGCAATCGAAGGCTTAGACTTACCTGATTGCGTAAAAGAAATTTTAAGTGATTTGGACAAAGTTCCAGCAGAAAAACGTCAAGCTGTTATTAATAACGGTGGTGGACATTTAAATCACACAATGTTCTGGGAAAGCATGATTCCTGGTGGCGCAAGTGAACCACAAGGCGAATTAAAAGAAGCAATCGATAAGGCATTTGGTTCTTTTGACGCTTTCAAAGAAGAATTCCAAACAAAAGGTGCTGGCCAATTCGGTAGCGGCTGGGTATGGTTAGTATTAGAAAACGGCGAATTAAAAGTTGTTTCTACAGCAAACCAAGATAACCCAATCATGAACGGTGCAACTCCTTTATTAGGTAATGACGTTTGGGAACATGCTTATTACTTAAATTACAAAAATGTTCGCCCTGATTATTTAAAAGCTTGGTGGGCAGTTGTTAACTGGGACATCGTTGCAGATCGTTACAGCAAAGCAAAATAATTGATTTTTCAATAGAGATAAGAAAAACCCGATTGTTAAACAATCGGGTTTTCTTTTATTCGATTCGTTTATCTTCGACTTTCTTCGACACTTAGTATTATTCGAAATCTGCTGCAGTTAAGTCTTTGACAGAATAGTCACTTCTCCAGCTATCAACGAAAGAAGCAAATTCAGATTCACGATCATTGAACTCATAAGTTGAATCCTTTGAATAATCAGCTTTATTCAATCCATTAACTGGATCAATAATTAGGTTTTTATACGAAACAGCATGATATGCATCAATATTCGCACCTTCTTCAGATGTTAATACACATTTATAAAGAAATACCAATCTACTTATATTATTCCCAACTTGATCAATCATAGATTCTTTGGGATAAAGTAAATATGCACTATCGATTGTTGGCGTTCCAAAGGTCTCGACAGCGTCACGATTATCTCCAAATTTGAAATAATAACCCCACGTCATAGTCTTTAGATCCGCAATTGTTTTCGTCATATGATCATCTGCTTCTTGTTTTAAGAAAGCAATATCTTCAGCAGATAATTCTGAAAGATCGGACAAATAACGAGGCACTAAGTCTTCTGTTAATTCATATTCTCGTGATTCCATACCATCTGGGAAAGATTTTCCTTTTTCTTTCAAAGCCGTTTGGTCAGCTTCTGCCGTAATCGTCACAATATCACCAATTTCTAAATCATAACTTGGATCTACATAGAAATTAAAATAACCATATAAGTCATCTGGTAATGTATTTTCAACTCTCATCTCTAACTTTGGAGAAGCACCTGAGAAAGAAGGAGCGAAACCTTCAAAAATAGTATCTGCATCTACAATTTCATACTCTTTTAGACCTTCAACAGTAAATTCTTTTGTTTTTTCTTCGACGATATAGCCATTTTCTAATGCAGCTTGCTCATCAAATTCAGCAATAACTTGAACTTTTTGGCCATTTGAAAGATTGTATATTTCATAATAATAATTAGCTTCGTCTTCAACCTGAACCTTATATTCGACATCAATTGGCAATTCGCTCGACTTTGAAGAGAAATATCCAGTTCCTTCCCCATCATCACCATCAAATCTGAATGATACACCCTTAAAAACATCGATTTTGCGAGGCTCACGCAAACCTTCAACCGTATATTTGATTTCTTTCTTACTCAATTTCATATTCACTTCATCAGCTAAATTTTCATTTTCGGAAATTTGAATAGTAATTTCATCTCCATTAGAAAGTTTTCCATCATCACCATCGATAATTTCATAATCTAATGTATTGATATATTGATACGGAGGAAATGTATGCAAACCTTTTCTTTTGTATTCTGACTTCAGTCTGTCAGAAAGGGCATTCATCTTATCGTTCATGACTTGATTGGCATATGCTTCATTAATAACAAGTTCTACTGAACCATAGCCATTAGCACCCCTTGCTTCTATGTCGTAAAGTTCTTCAACATCTAACTTTTCGGCACAACCTACAAGCACAAAGCCCATACATAGGACGAAAAGTATTATTCCAAAAAATTTTTTCTTCATATGTCCCTCCAATAGTCTTCTCTAATACTATTCTAAATAAAATATTTAAAATGTCTATCTATAATTTAAATGTTTACTAAAGCTGTTCTAATAATGATGTTGCAATCAAGAAATAAATGAGCAAGCCAAGTGCGTCAATAATGGTACTGATAAATGGACCACTTGCGATGGCTGGATCAACTTTGAATTTTGTGAGGATAATAGGAACCATCGCTCCAACAACCGAGGAAAAACAGATCGTCAAGAAAATGGCTAAGCTAACGACAAGAGCAAGCACTATATCATATTGTAAAACGAGTAATGTCACGAATAACACGACACTCGAAATTAAACCGATGAGGAATCCTGAACCGAATTCATTTTTAACCGTTGCCCAAATATCATGTTTGGAAGAAGCGGAGTCCGAGTCATGTAAATTTATATCACGAACAGTCATAGCCAAAGCTTGCGTCCCGACATTCCCGCCTGTACCGATAATCATTGGAATAAAAACAGAGAGTGCAATCACGGATTCTAAGGTTTCTTCAAAAATCCCAATCAATCCACCAACTAGCATCCCAAGATAAATGAGTAGAATAATCCATGGTGTTCTTTTCATTGCTGTTCTAAAAACAGTTGGTTCTTCATCTTC
>CAYFSZ010000109.1:0-1421 GCA_964346085.1 uncultured Mageeibacillus sp.
TTTCGTCAATAAATTTTTGATTGTGTTTTATTTCATCCCATTTTCCATGTGATCAATAACTTCATCATATGCTTGTTTGATGTATTCATTATCAAGATGATTTTCTGCTAAAAGGACTTGATAATCATAAAGTGCATATCCGTGAACTGAATCATATTGTCCATTTGCTACTCTACTTACCCAGGTTGGATGCAATGTGTAATCCACCATCTTAGCTGGACCATCACCTTGCTTTTCAAAATCGAATTCTAAGATGACTCCACGCTCAGTCCAAATATCTAAACCAGTTTCTACTCTCTGATTCGAAATGAAATTTCCCATAGAATACAAAATAAATGTGTCATTATATATCTCTATTGGTTGTATTACATGGGGGTGATTTCCAACAACTAAATCTGCTCCCCAATCAACCATCGCATGAAATAAATCGATTTGTTCTTGATTAGGAAGTAATTGATACTCAATTCCCATATGTGGCATAACGATAACCGCATCTGCCATTTGTTTAGCTTGCTTTATGTCTTGTTCTATTCTCACAGGATCCAACCAACTTAACAGACTTTGATCTTCTGCAGATAATGCGCCTTCCATTCCATTAAAGCCATATGAATAATTCAGGAATGCTAACTTGATTCCGTTTACCTCTTTTATCTTTATCGAATCTCTCCCTGGCAAATTTACTCCAAAAGCATCAACTCCAAGATTTTCAAAATATTCAACGGTTGTGTAAATACCTGCTGCGCCACTATCAGCAATGTGATTATTGGCTAACGAAACCATATCATATCCAGCGTTTTTCAATGCATCAGCAACTTCTGGGGGTGCATTAAACAAAGGATATCCGGACAATGGCAAATCAGGATTAATTGACCCTTCATAATTTCCAATCGCTAAATCCATTTTTTCAGTTAAAGTTTTTGTTTCTTCGTAATTATTATTGAAATCATATGTGTCGGTCTCTGGATTATAGCCACTCCAAATCACAATATCATGCATTAAATGATCTCCGTTGATGGAAATCTTAGCAGTTTTTACTTCTTCAGTATTTGAACTCCCTTCAGTTTGAGCAGTCGAAGCATCTATTATTTCTGTTTGATTGATTTCCTCTTCCATGTTAATTTCTCCGGAGGATTCATCTATTTTGCCAATAATCTTTGGCCCATTTACTTCTGCTTGTCCGACAATATTTGTCTCTGTAATGGTCGCTTCAGAATTACCTTTTTCTCCACTATTACAGCCCATTATTAACAGACATGATAGTATTAAAATAAGGATTAAGCACTTGCGAAGAGAACTTAACATATGTTTTTTCATACATAACACCAATCTATTATCTTAATTTTTCTTCTAATTTTTCTCTAATCTTCTTCAAAAATTCATTTGTATCTACTTCTTGCAGATTTTCATCTTCAGCAATACTG
>CAYFSZ010000109.1:1521-2938 GCA_964346085.1 uncultured Mageeibacillus sp.
TCAGCAATACTGATTAAATCTTTGGTCATGTAACCGTCTTCTATGGTTTCAACAGATGCTTCACATAATAGTTTGCCAAATTGTGCTAAATCTTCTAAAGCATCTAATTCTCCACGTTTTGCTAAAGCCCCACCCCATGCAAATATTGTTGCCATTGGATTCGTTGATGTTTTCTCTCCTTTTAAATAACGGTAATAATGTTGAGTAACAGTACCATGCGCAGCTTCATATTCAAAAACTCCTTCTGGTGACATGAGCACCGAACTCATCATTGCTAAGCTGCCAAAGGCAGTAGATACCATATCGCTCATGACATCACCATCATAATTTTTACAAGCCCAAATATAGCCTCCCTCTGAACGAATCACGCGAGCAACAGCATCATCTATTAATGTATAAAAATATGTAATGCCATTTTCTTTAAATTTTTCTTGATATTCTCTTTCATAAATTTCTTGGAAAATTTTCTTAAATTGGCCATCATATGTTTTTGAAATTGTATCCTTGGTTGAAAACCATAAATCTTGTTTCACTTCCAAAGCATATTGGAAACAGGCATGAGCAAATTTATCGATTGAATCATCAAGATTATGTAATCCTTGAATAATTCCAGCCCCCTTGAAATCGTGAATTTTCTGTTTTTTGGATTCAACATTCTCAGACTCAAACACTACATAGGCAGTACCTGGTTCAGAAATTCTTAGTTCAGAACTTTTATAGACATCCCCATAAGCGTGACGAGCAATTGTAATCGGTTTTTTCCACGTTTTCACAAAAGGAGAAATACAACTCACCATGATTGGAGCTCTGAAAATTGTACCATCTAGAATTCCTCTAATTGTCGCATTGGGACTTGGATGCAAGTGTTTTAGATTATATTCTTCTTTTCTCTGCAAATTTGAAGTAATCGTTGCACATTTTACGCCTACACCATATTTTTTACAGGCATGAGCTGCATCAACCGTAATTTGATCATCTGTTTCATCTCTGTTGACAAGAGATAAATCATAATACTCTGTCTTTAAATCAACAAAAGGAAGAATTAATTCCTCTTTAATTTTCTTCCAGATAATTCTGGTCATCTCATCTCCGTCCATTTCGACAAGAGGTGTTTTCATAGAAATCTTCTGCATCATAAGTTCCTCAAATAATAGTATGAAAAAATTATAGCACAATTAGATAAAATAAATGATGGAACAATAAAAGCTTATTTAAAACATATAGATAAAATAAATGATGGAACAATAAAAGCTTATTTTAAACATAAACACTTTTTGTTAAAATAATACAATCAAATAAAGAAAGCTGTATCGTTATGAATGAAAGAAGAATTAAGATTTTAGAAGATTTATCTTCGAAAAATTCTTTGAGTGTTGCAGAATTATCTCGAATGCATAAAGTCTCCCAAGTTACTATT
>CAYFSZ010000110.1:0-2812 GCA_964346085.1 uncultured Mageeibacillus sp.
AAAACAGGTTCATCAAGAAAAGAATTTAACCGCATGCTTGAAGATTGTAAATCTAGAAACCTTGAAATCATTATCACAAAAAATATAAGTAGATTTGGAAGAGATACTGTTGAAGTCCTAGAGGCTCTACATCAATTAAGACTACTTGGTATCAGAGTTATATTTGAACAGGAAAATCTAGATACGGCAGATACAGACAATGATCTAATGATTTCAATAATTGAGTCAATAGCCCAGGCAGAAAACGAATCAAGAAGTGATAATATAAAATGGGGAATTAAACAAAAAGCAGCTCAAGGAACCTCAAAACTTTATAATAGAAAATGTTACGGATATGAGAATGATGCCGATGGTGAATTAATTATAAAAGAAGAGGAAGCTGAAAACGTCAAGCTGATATTTAATCTCTACTTGCAGGGGAGTAGCATTATAGGAATAATAAAGGAATTGGAAAGTCGAGGAATCAAAACACCGACAGGAAAAGATACCTGGAGTAAAAGAACAATTGATGTAATGCTGAGTAATGAGAAATATATAGGTATTGTGAGACTGTTAGATAAGGGAGAACATGAGGTGCATTATGTATCTGAACATAACCATCCTGCTATTATTTCAAAGGAAAAGTTCCAGGCAGTGCAGGCAGAAAAGAAAAATAGAAGTAATGTTGTAAAAGGCAAAAATGGGAGTCAGAGGAAGAGTAGTAAGTATAGTTCGAAAAAGAAATAGTAATGGGGGTTAGTTTGTGAAAAGAGCATATTATTCAAGCAATGTTCTTGCTTTTATAAACAAAGATGATTTTACTATATTTGGTGAAATAACGAGTAATGATCAGTTTGCAGCTGATGATTTGCAGAAGAATACATGGAAAAAGCAAATAGAAATTTTAAAGAGAGAGCTTTCTACATTTACAGAGGGACATCTGTTATTTGAGTACACTATTCCCAGAATAGGAAATAGAATCGACAATGTTTTGCTTTATAAAGGGATTGTATTTCTTTTAGAGTTTAAGGTTGGAGAAAGAAACTACCCTAGTTATGCGATTGAACAAACAACTGATTATGCACTTGACCTTAGTTGTTTTCATAAAGAAAGTCATGACAAACTTTTAGTCCCAATTTTGGTTTGTACACGTGCGCCGGAAAAAGAAATATCAATAAAGATTCTTAAAGATAATATTTTAGAAACCTATAGTTGTAATGAAAATGGTATTAGAGAATATATAAAGTCAGTTTGTGATAAGTTTGATAGGCCATTATTCAATCCAGTTTCTTGGATTAACTCAATATATATGCCAACGCCCACAATTATTGAAGCAGCTCAAGCATTGTATATGGGGCATAATGTTAAAGATATTTCAAGAAATGATGCCAGCGCAAAGAATCTGAATGAAACCACAAAAGCCATAAATGAAATTATAGATTATAGTAAGGCTAATAAAAAAAAATCTATTTGTTTTATCACAGGAGTACCCGGAGCGGGAAAAACATTAGCGGGACTTAATATTGCTATTGAAAGACAAAAAGTTGATGAAAATGAGCATGCAGTATTTCTTTCAGGAAATGGCCCACTAGTTGATGTTTTACAAGAGGCATTAGCCCGGGATGATGTGAAAAGAAAAGGTATACGAAAAACAGAAGCGATGCGTAAAGCTAAAGAATTCATACAGATAATACATCATTTTAGGGATGATGCAATTTCCATTGATGCTCCACCAATAGAAAGAGTTACAATTTTTGATGAGGCACAGCGCGCATGGGACGAACCAAATCTTGTTGATTTCATGAAAAGGAAAAAAGGTGTTTTAGATTTTAATATGTCTGAGCCTGAATTTCTTATCAGCATACTAAATCGTCATGAAGGATGGGCAACTATTGTATGTCTTATTGGTGGCGGTCAAGAAATAAACAAGGGTGAGTCTGCTGGAATTGCTGGCTGGTTTGAATCTTTAAGAAGCAATTATCCGGAATGGGACGTTTACATATCAAATAAGATTACTGATGAGGAATATTCGAAAGGTCGTTCATTTGATGAGTTGGCAGAAGGAATAAACTATAAGATTAAAGATGATTTACATTTGTCGGTATCATTACGTTCTTTCAGAAGTGAGAATGTTTCTGCTTTTGTAAAGGCTTTATTGGATGTAGACAAAAAAACAGCAAAAAAGTTATATGAGCAATTTAAAAATGATTATCCAATCTGTATTACAAGGGACTTAGAAAAGGCTAAATTATGGGTTAAAGAAAAAGCAAAAGGCTCACAACGTTATGGAATAACTGCAAGTTCCGGTGCTAAGCGCTTACGTAAATACGGTGTATGGGTACAAAATAAGGTGGACGCACCAAATTGGTTTTTAAATGGAAAAGATGATATAAGAGCATCATATTTCCTGGAAGAGACAGCAACAGAGTTTGATATTCAAGGACTTGAGCTTGATTGGACAATTTTATGTTGGGATGCAAATTTAAGATTTAACAATGGGCAGTTTGAATTTTTTAATTTTAAGGGTACCAAGTGGCAAAATATAAATAAGGATGATAATATTTTATACCTAAAAAATGCATACCGAGTATTGCTGACAAGGGCACGTCAAGGTTTTATTATATTTGTACCAACTGGGGATGCAAATGATATTACAATGCAACCAGGTTTTTATGATGGTGTTTATCATTATTTAAAGGAAATTGGAATTAATGAAATTTAAATAGAATTTAAAATAGCCTAACCAAAACATATAATGTGGACCATAGGATTGATGAGATATCTACGCAAATACAACATTTCATTGTTTTTCAAAAGATATAAAATAGCCTAA
>CAYFSZ010000111.1:0-2686 GCA_964346085.1 uncultured Mageeibacillus sp.
ATGAACTATCTAATCGTCCACTCAATGGTCACAGTATCGTCAAGTTGAATGTCCTCTGCTTCAATGTCAATTTCAAACGAATCACTAGGTCCTGCTCCGAGTGCCATCATACGATTCATTGGTTTGGAAACAATCTCGACTTCTCCCCATGAATAATTGATGTGTTTGATTTCGCCAAGTGTAACACCAGAGGCATCAGCTAATACTTCTGCTTTTTTCTTCGCATCAGCGACCGCATTTTTTAGCAATTCACTTTTTATAGATTCTTGATCCTCGACAGTATATTGAATCGTAAACTCTACTTCGGCTTTGCTTTTTGCCAGCGCAAAAAGAACTTGTCCTAATTGTTCATTGTCATTCCGAAACTGAATAGTTGTCATGTGATGATATTGATACCCGATGAAACGACTTTTATAATCATTGTTTTCATCACGATAATTCTCATATTGTGTTTCAATGGAAAAATGTCTCGTCTTCAAATCCTCACCATTTAGCCCAGCTTCTTGCATCGTTTGCCTTAAAACTTTGGTTTGTTTGGTTGACTCTTCAACTGCTTCTGCATAATCAACAAATATTCCCCTTGCTTCAATGTTGATACGAATTGTATCTGGCTTTACCGCCACTTTGCCTTTTCCCGTCACACGAATTTTTCTACCCATTTGATTCTCCTTTGGTTTATGAATTCTAAGTTGGAAGCACACTTCCAATATTGCCCTAAAAACCAAAAAGTTGGAAGTATACTTCCAACTTTTAAGCAATCTCTTATATTATCTTTTTTAAAAATTGACTCATTCTTTCGATAATTTTTCTTATACAACTGGACTTAACCAAATTTTACCTGTTCCGCGATATACGTTTACAAAACCTTCTCCTGAAACAGCAGATCCAATAAGTGATTTGCCTGATTTTTCAACTGTGAATTGTAAATCTCTTGACCAAGCAATGGCTAACGATCCGTCAATTTTGATTTCACCGTTTTGTAAATACACTTCAATTAGTTCTTCTTTTGGAACTGGGCTTTCCACAACGAAGCATTCATCACTACCCTCGAGCGAAAGATTGAACAACCCTTCATTGCCGAGCGCTGCTGAAGAAAGATTGCTTCTCATCGCTGTTTTATGTTGAATTCTTGAATCACAAGCCAAAAATAATCCATCATCCAAAATGACACGACCATTCCATTCTGCGAGAGAAGAAATAATCAGGTGTTTATAAGTTGGTTCAAGTACCAACATTCCGTTTCCTTGATATTCAGGTTTGATGGTAGATTCACTTGAAACGGTTGCGCGGAGTTTTTTTGTTAATAAATCACCAACGCCTTTGATACCAGAAGTTGCTCCTACACTCCCGACTGTCCATTGCATTGCGCCAGCTTGAACCGTGATACCACGTTCACCAACTTCGCAAACGACTTGTCGTTTTCTAATATTCATTTCATTTGCATAATAAGTTGCTTGCGCTGAAGCGAAATTCACGCTCAAATCTCTTTTATATTCGATGACTTTGAAAGGTCCTAATTCTTGTTTGATAAGAATGTCATCATTGTCCAAAAAATTCTTAATTTGATACATAAAAACCTCCTAAAATTGGTTTGATGATTCATTATTTCCGTTTTCTTATGGCTGTGATTAGATATTAAGAATTTTTAAGAGATTAGTGGTGTTGTGAAGTCATTTTAAGGATAAGGGACAAAACCTGCAGGAAGGTGAAAATTCGGCAAGTAGTGACAATTGATCTATTTCCCCGAATTGTCACTACGTGGAATGTTCGGAGACTAGTGACAATAAACCCAAATCCTCGAATTGTCACTACGTGGAATGCTCAGAGACTAGTGACAATGAACCCAAAAACCCGAATTGTCACTACGCGGAATGCTCAAAGGCTATTACTACTTCTTACCTTGCCTATACAGTTGTTTCGTCTTATAACCTTGTTTCAAAATTTCTACCATTTCGTTCAGGCGTTTGGTAATCGTGCTCTCGGTTTTGGCCGAATAAACATATCTTGCCCAGTCTTTTTGATAACCTGGAGTAAGTTTTTGATAAAAATCATATTCCGCTGGATAGTCTTTCAAAAATTCTGCGATATCCTTCACATGATCAACATAATCATTGACGGAAGCAGATGGTCGATTGGAAGGTTGCACATTTTTCTTAGAAACATATTTCGTTCCAATCAGAGTATAGTTTTCGTCGAGTGCGACCATTCGGTTGAATTTGTATTCGGTGTTTTTGACATAACCGTCCTCTTCGTCTACTTCTAAAAACGGAAAAATCGAATCACGGTGAATTGGCGGATGTCCGAGCTTGTTTTTATTTTTGGGATACAGTAAATATACTTGACCGTTTTCAGTTATGCTTTGCTTTTCTGATAATTTCAAAATAACTTCTTTCATCTCTTCAAGGGTGTAGACAAAAGCAATCGCTAGGTCGAGTTTTTCTTTATTTGATGTAGGAAATGAATAGCCCTGAAAGGCAGTTTTTTCTTCCTTCGCAGGTATAATGATTTGGATATTATCGAATTGATTGAGTCTTAGTTTTTTTATTAATTGTGCGTCCATAGTGCTTTCCTCTTTTATGTAATTGATTTTATTTTGATTAGTTATTTAATATTATCCTCAATTTAGTTGATAACTACAATCTAAAAGACGGAGGTCAGCAAAAATTATCAATTGTCACCCATATGC
>CAYFSZ010000112.1:0-2601 GCA_964346085.1 uncultured Mageeibacillus sp.
GATCAAGCTTAAAACCTTGATTCTTAATGACAGCTAATAGTTCTGATCTTTTTAACATAGTCGTTTTGTTTTTGTCGACTACTTGTTCGGTGAATTTATCTAGCGGTTTAGCAGTATTTCGCAAATCATAATATGTTGCCATTTCTCTGTCGTAATCTTCTAATTCATCTAAATAGGAATCAAAAATCTTGTACTCATCTGTGAATACTCTTTTCGTCTTGTCCATTCTTGGTTTTAAATCAGGAGATTGGTTTGGATAACCGATTCCCATACCAACAACTGGCAAGGTGTATTTCGGTAATTTCAATAATTCAATCACTTTTTGACTATCATTCAAGATACTTCCAAAATAAACAAAACCCAAACCCATCGATTCAGCAGCAACTGCAACGTTCTGAGCCATTAGAGCAGCATCTGTGATTCCCTGATAAAGCCGATCAATATCATGCGCTCTATCTTCAAAAATCCCCTGTTCTTCCATTATTCTGGTATTTCTAAAATTATCGGCAATAAAGATAAGCAACTCGCTCGGTTCAACAATATATTTCTGCATTGAAAAATCCACAAATTGCTTTCTGATTTCTGGATTTTTGACCCTAATAATCGAAGCAGCTTGCATACCATTTGAGGTAGACGTATGCATCGCTACATTCAAGAGAATTTGAACATCTTCTTCTGGAATTTGTTCATCCTTCCAACTTCTGATGCTTCTATGATTTAGTAAAAATTTTATTGTTTCGTTCATATTATTTTTCCTTTTTTTCAAGTACATGTCTGACAAAATTTTCTGGCAAGCGCAATCCATAGCGTTCAACATAATAGACTGTTGTCGACCACCAGTGATACGTTCCGTCGTTCATTCCTACATATTCCCCTTTGATCTTTTCTCCAGTAATTGCATCTATAGCACTTCCAGAAGCGGCGATATCAACAGTGCCTTTTTTCAAATATTGAATAATTGCTTCCTTATCAGGATATTCACTTTCATTATCACAGTCAGTATGAACATCGTATATCAAGTCAATCATGTCAGGCATCCAGCTCATGTTTTATCTCCGAAGCAATTTACTCTTTTTTATTAAGTTGTACAGTTATTTGAAATCCTTTAATTGTTATCTTCATTCTATATATTCTAGATTAGATAATTTACAAATACACAACAACTAATCACAGTTGTCTGAAAGAAGCAATATCATCTTCAACTAACAAAAGTTTTGACGACTTAAGGTTCACGATAGCGATATTCCACCAATTTTCCCAAAGGATGTAAAACTGAATAATAAGCACCGGGTAATTCTAATACTCTGCCGCCGAAACCTTTCTTAAAAGCATGGATACCATCATCTGAATTTGAATATGCCCCCAGAGTTCCGAGAAAACTGTAACGGTCACAACCTTTTTCCAGAGCTGTTTTCTGTGCTTCAAACTGAATTAAATCAGCTGCCCCTAAACCAAAATATTCTTCCAAAGAACCACTGAATAAATAGGTCATCTCCTGATTATAAACGACGAATAAAGCACCGGATAAATAAATTTTTTGATCCTTGTCTTCAAATTGATCAAAGAAAGTCAGAGAATTATCCACCCCTTCTATTTGATTGTTTATTTCTTTCAGTTTTCCTACAGCTTTTTTATTTCCATTTTCTTTTTTAACTGATAAAATTTTCGCTTCCTGCATTAAATCAGTTTTACGCTGATTTAATTCCGCGATCGCTTCTTCAGGGTATAAATATGCCAGCAGAATAAAAGATCTATCTTTACCGAATGATTCCAAAAAATTTTTATAATAAACAGCATCCCTACTGCGGAACCCCCTGCGCTCGCCCGTTTTTTCCATGATATCGACAAAAACATCCAAATGGTCACTGCCATCCTCAATTTTCACCATGTTTTTGCGGGCCTTATTGATCAAATTGCGGGTTTTCGTCGTATAAGATTGAAAAAGTTTTTTTTCAGAATGATAAGGAACTCCGTTTGCATCCTGAAAATCTTTATAAAACAAAAATCTCTGTATAATATTTTTGTAATCGTTTATTTTTCCGAAAGATTTGTATTTTGCCTTGCTTAAATTTTGTTCAAAGCTCCAATCAGCCGCCTCCAATACATTTCCGTCCTGATCTCTTTTACCGAGTTCAAGATTCGGTAAAATGGTATTGTAGATAACATGCTGTTTACGTAGATATTGATTCAAATGCTTAAAAAACAAATCGACAATTTCCGGATTATAATAATTTAAAACAGGTCCTTGTACACAAAGACCTACTTTATAATTCCAAAGAATTTTTCTTAGGATGAAAGCTCCGGCAGCTACAATTTGTCCATCAAGAGATAAGCCTAACAATTTGGTCTCACGACCCATTTTTTCCTGTAAAGACAAAATATAACTGTTTTGTTGAAAAGAAGTATCTTTTCTATCTTTCACGAAGGCATCGAATTCACTGTCACTTATTTCTCTGAAATCAATCTTTTGCATATGTACCTTTCCGTTCCATTGATATCAATATAGTTTACCATTTTAACATAAAAGAAAAATAGCGATGTAACTTGTATTGTAATACAAAGTTTTTTTGTAAGATGTTCCTGAAAACAATCATAAATCAA
>CAYFSZ010000113.1:0-2375 GCA_964346085.1 uncultured Mageeibacillus sp.
AATCCTGCTCCTCAAAGTGTGAATGGAGCAGGATCCCAAGCATCAATAGGACAAATTCCAAATCAACCCAATATTTTTCCTAATGCTGGTGCTGCTTTAGCAAAGCCTACCTTACCACTCGCTACAAAAATTATAATTGGGGTGGCGGCTGTAGCGGTTACAGTCGGTGGTGTTTTTGGCATAACAAAAATTGTGAAAGGGATAAATCAAAGAGATAAGCATGAGATAGTTGAAACGACAGAAGTAGAAAGTTCAACAGATACTTCAATGCAAGAAAGTGAGTTACAAGTTGAAGAAACAACACAAAATGAAGTAGAAGCTTATCAATTACCTTCAGTTAGTGAATTTGAGTTTTATAGCAATCCTTATTTAGCTCAACGGATTGGCACAAATCCAGCATATTATTATCAACATCCGACTTTACCGATGGCGATGGATTTTCGTTCAAACGAAGAGTTGGCAAGAACCTTGTTTGTTGAGCCAACAGAAACAGGTTTCCGTTTTAGGGACCGTTATTATATGAATGCAAATCAATCCAATACTGTTATGAATCAAAAAGTTTTATCGGAATCAGATCAATATTCAACTTCGATTGATTTAATTCAAACTCCAGAAGAATTAGCTTCTTATCAATCGGAAGATATGCAAATGATGGGAGCTGCTGCTCCAGTTGTTTTTCAAGTTGAAGATCAAAACTTTGTTTTCAAAAATGAAATAACAGATGGTGTTGATTTGCTAACGTTGATTCAACAGCAAGATACAGAAGTTCCTTTTGTAAAATATGGAGAAGTGACAAATCAGCGCGCTTATGATGTTCAAAAATATGTTGTCAATTCAAATTCTACCCCGGAAAACGCTTTTGACTCGCAACAAGTTATAAATGCCGATGAAGAGTTTGAGCAAATTAAACAAATGCTCTCGGATGGTCCATTCAGCTTTGAGCTGCAATATGGCATGCCGCTACTTAATACAATTAATAATTCAACATTACAGCCATTAGAGAGGGCAGAGTTTTTTGAATATGAGCCTACTGGGAATGAGTTTTTTGACACAGCGATTATTCCGTTACAGGAATCAGATTTTATGGAGTATAAGTTTTATCGCAATCCTCGCTATGCACAAGGTACTTTCGATCTTGATGGTGATGGAAAAAAAGAATATATCGTGCGTGGATATGCAGACGCAGATCGATATGATATGGATTCTTATTTCCTTGGAAATAGTCATAGTGGATATACAGCGATTTTTAAAGAGTCTGATAATGGTTTGATTTTAGTAAATGCATTTATGAATCAGCAAACAACCTCACGCTATCTAATTTATTCTGAAGGAAATTTGTATACACTTAGAGCACAGCTTTTTACTGCTGGCACATTGTTTGAAGTAAGCAAATATGATTATTATTGGAATCAAATTTTTGATGATAATAATCAGATAATTGAACAAGATGCATTAGAAAAAAACTTTATACTTTTAGATGAATTTATGAATACATTAGAAGATAAAGAAACAATTATCATTGATACTAAATTAAATGCGGAGGAAAAACCGAGTGAACTAGCCACAATGGAAGAAGTAGATTTTGAAGATTTGTTAAATACGAAAGATGAGCTGAATCGTTTGCGTGAAATATTTGAAGAAGATGTTGCAACGGATATCCTAAGTGAAGATTATAATAAAGAAGAAGGGTCTACGAAATCTGAGAATGCGGGCGTTCGAAAGGTTGAACAAACAGGGGACCTTAATAGTTATTTAAGCGGATTTGTTCCAGAAAAAGACCTTGGTCCAGATATGTATGTTGAATATGCTGAAGTTGATCTTGAGGGAGAAGGCTGGCCAGAATCAATTGTTCATACAGTGGAATTATCTACTTCTGAAGGTGCCCCAATGACACAGACTTGGGAAATATTCTTGAGCACTGAACAAGGACCAGATTGTTATTATATAGATTATTTTGGAGATTATGCACTGCTTTTCAATGATAAGCATGTTATCACTTTAGACTGGTCTGGTGTTGATGGCGATCCAGTGCTCGTTAGAAGACAACCATTAAGACAAGAACTGAAATGGATAGAGGGATATGCTTCGGATTTCGCTGATTATGAATATCGCGTTGGCCAAGCAGAAGAATGGAATGTCAGCGATTTATATAATCTCTCTGATGCAGAAAAACAAGAGTTTGCAGATCGTTTCTTAGGAGATGGTGAAGTAATTGTTGTTCCAGCGAACGGGAATGTTGAGAATTTCAATGCCACACAGGCGAAAAAGTTTTGGGCGACTCCTCTCGTTTACGGTAGTGCAGCAGATTATGTTAATGACCCAGAATTTCTTTTGCATTGATTGCTAATGCAGCCTTGGTTTACACGGGTAAACGA
>CAYFSZ010000114.1:0-2346 GCA_964346085.1 uncultured Mageeibacillus sp.
GGGCTCGCAGTCATAAGCCGTAATTCCCAATGTAGCAAATTGCTACATATAGGGACGGAACCACGCGGCATTAAGCGTTAAGCCGTACTTTGACATGTAGCAAATTGCTACATCGAACAACGGTGAGACACGAAACTAAGCTCCGAAATTTCACTTATTCGAAGCTGCAGTTTCCTTGACTCTCGATAATGAGTGTTTTTGATAAAAACGTTTTTTGACGAAATCGGCAACTAGAACATATAGGAGCGATATTCCAGTCAATGCAAAAATCGCCATTATCGGCAATGCTTTTAATCCCAAAATCTGCCCGACAGGAGAGAAAATCAACCCCAGTACGACGACATAAATAATAGCGACTGCGCCTAGTAATTTTTTGCTTGCATGGCTTTTATAGAACGGTTTTTGCGTTCTCACGACAAGCATGACGAGCATGCCTGATAAAATTGATTCGTAAAGCCAACCGGTTTGGAAAAATGACTCATTTGCTGAGAAGACTTTCAACAATACGAAAAATGTTAAGTAATCGAAAATGGATGATAAGAATCCAAACGTAATCATGAATTTTTGAATGAATTTCATATTCCAATAAACTGGTTTTTGGATCCAATCTTCGTCTACTTCATCTTCTGCAATTTGTAATGTTGGAAAATCGGTCAACAGATTTGTTGCCAAAATTTGTTTTGGTAACAATGGCAAAAACTTCAAAAACAAAGATGCTCCAGCCATGGAAAACATATTTCCGAAGTTTGCACTGGTAGCAATGAAAATATATTTTAGAGTATTGACGAATGTTTTTCTGCCTTCCAAAATTCCTTTGACCAAAACATTCAAATCATTTTTCAATAGCACAATTGATGCTGCATCTTTGGCCGTATCAGCTGCAGTATCTACAGAAATTCCGACATCGGCATTTTTGATTGCGGGGGCATCGTTGATACCGTCCCCCATATAACCGACGATTTCTCCACTGCGCCTAAAAGCAAGGATGATTTCTTCTTTTTGATTTGGAGAAATTTCAGCGAAAACATCGATATTGCGGACTTTCTTCGCTAATTGATCGCTCGAATACTGATCAACTTCTACTCCGATCATTACTTTAGTTGGATCAAGCCCTATCTCCGTCGCAATTTTTTCTGCGATTAAGTGATTATCCCCCGTTATCATTTTAAGAGAAACACCTAAGTCTTTCATCGTATTGACGGTGTCAACGATATCGTCTTTGTAACTACTTTCTCGCTTTACGATTAATATGAGCTTTCTATTTCTTTTACCTTTTGATAAAAGAATTCGTTAAATGGAACTTCTATTCCCAATTCTTTCGCCTGACGAATGATTTCTCCAGAAAACATTTCCACTTCTGATTTACGTTTCGCCTTTCTGTCTTGAGCCATCGATGGGTATGCCTCAGGATCAATCTCTTTTTCAAAATCTATACATTTTTGAATATCTTCTTCAGTTAGTGTCACACCGTTCGCCTTTGCGAGAGGAATAACTTCACGCATTGCTCCCACCATTTTGTGATAACATTCATTATTAGGATTGGTAACGACGGCATAGGGGGCATCATAGACCATGCAAGTTTGATTGAATCCAACATTCAGCATGAACTTAAACCAAATTCTATAGAGAATGTCTTTTTCTATCACATGAGGAAGATTCGCTCTTTCAAAAAGTTCTTGTACTTTCTGTAGGTTGTGGTTTTGCGCTTTGGATTGTGCTCCGATATGAAGTTTTCCGCAATTCGTATACGTTAAAGCCGTTCCATCACGCATCGCATCCATCTTCTGTGCGACGGCATAAATCATTTTATCCATTCCATATTCAGCTCCGATGATTTTTTCGGAGTCGATTCCATTGAGGACGGAAAGAATAATGGTATTTTCACCTACGGACGTTCTGATTGTTTCGATGGCTTCTTTGAGTGCAGTATATTTAACAGCCACGATGACTAAATCTGCAGGAGTTGCTTGCTCTTGATCTATAATAGTGAATTGTTTTGGGTTTTTGTTAATTTTATAGATGTCGTCCTGATGTCTTTTCGCCCTATCCTTATCCATGACAAAATATGCTGCATTTGAGTTGTTTAGGCCGGTATTTAGTTGATCAGCGTATAGTAATCCAAGTGCGCCCATGCCGATAATTGCGATTTTATTGATCATTTGTTTGTCCTCTTGATATTGAATAATATGGTTCGTGTTTTTCTTTTTCCGTTTCAGAAAAAACAACAGAATGTATTTTCTCACAAGAAAGAGTATGATACAAGTGGCTAAGATAGGATCTCATTTAGCTCTCAATTTGGTAGTTTCAGCTTATTTACTCTTGAGGTACGGCTGAGAGCGGTTAGCC
>CAYFSZ010000115.1:0-2302 GCA_964346085.1 uncultured Mageeibacillus sp.
CCCGAAGGGTATCATGTAGATCCAAGCAAAGAACTTGGTTTTTTAGCAATCGGAAATCAGAAACAACATATAGGGGTTTATCACAGTGGCATTTATATGATGCCGGAAATTGAAGAATGGTTCGTGAACGAGTATCCAAAACATATGAGTACAAAGCTCGATATGGGGAAATCCTGTATTCGTTTTAAGAATATGAAAAAAATTCCTTACGAATTACTCGCCGAATTGTTTCATAAAATCAGTGTTGAAGAGTTTATTGCTGTTTACAAAAAGTGTTTAACCGAGTGAGAAAATTGAACAAATTGTGATATACTCAATGCATTATTTTTTCAATATGAGTGGTAAATATGAATACAGAATCAAAAAAATTAATGCTCGCATCTGATTATCAAGAAGGTGCGCATCCAAATATTATTCGCCGTTTGACAGAGACAAATTTACTTCCAACGACCGGGTATGGAACTGACGAAATTTGTGAAAGTGCTAGAGAAAAAATTCGTCAGGCATGTAAAGCCCCAAACGCTGGTGTGCATTTCTTAGTTGGAGGAACACAAACGAACGCAACCGTCATTGACGCATTGCTAAAATCCTATCAAGGTGTGATTTCTCCAGATTCTGGACACATCAATGTGCATGAGTCGGGAGCTATCGAATTTGGCGGACATAAAGTTTTATCTCTTCCTGGAACGCTCGGAAAGATTTCTGCAGAACAAATAGATTCGTATATCAAGGATTTCTACAATGATGGAAACTATGAACATATGGTCATGCCAGGCATGGTTTATATTTCTCAATCGACAGAATATGGAACAATCTATTCTCTACAAGAATTGAAAGAAATCAGTGCTGTTTGCCGTGAGCATAAAATACCGTTGTTTTTGGACGGTGCTCGTTTGGCATACGCGCTCGCATCTCCAGAAAACGATGTGACTCTCGAAGATCTTGCTCGCCTCTGTGATGTGTTCTATATTGGCGGCACAAAATGTGGTGCTTTATTTGGTGAAGCAGTTGTCATTCCAAATCCAGATTTGATTCCCAATTTTGTCACGATCATCAAACAACATGGTGGACTATTAGCGAAAGGCAGACTGCTCGGGATTCAATTTGATGAATTATTCTCTGTTAATGAGCAAGGTGAACTTCTCTATGAACAGATAGGACATACCGCAATTGGATATGCTCAGGAAATCAAACAATCCTTATCAAAAAATGGTTTGGAACTCTATTTCGATTCGCCAACCAATCAAGTGTTTTTTATTATTGAAAACAGCAAAATGAAAAAACTATCCGAAAAAGCAGTTTTTAGCTTTGGCGAAAAATATGATGATTCTCATTCTGTCATTCGTTTTGCAACAAGCTGGGCAACAAAAGCAGAAGATGTTCAGGAATTAAAGAATATTCTGGATTCAATTTAAAGTCTGAGCAATGTTTCATCGGATTATTAGTACAATTGGACTTGATATTCTTGGGATAGATCCATTCACAGCGCTCTACATGATTGGCATGGGAGTGAAAAAAGACAAAAAGTCTAGAATCTCACTGTTTTGGTTTTCTGTTGCAATCTTTTCAGTTTTGATTGGTGCGATTTTGGCAGTTACAGTTGGGGCATCCGCTGTCGAATTCTTTGAAAAAAATATTCCAGGTGATGATAGTCCCTTTTGGGCATTCTTAAATTTAGGAATTTCGATTGTCATTTTAGTTTGATCGCAGATGCGTCGTTTTTTTCTCAAGGGAAGATATTTGTTTTAGTTTTTATTTTTGAAGCTGGATACTAGGGAGAAGTTATGAATAAACAGGAAATTTATGAATTGCTAATTTCTAAAGGGATTCAATATGAAATTACCGAACATAAAGCGGTTTTTAACATGGCGGAGCTTGCCGATGTGGAACTTCCATATTCCGAAGCTGATGCCAAAAATCTCTTCGTTCGTGATGATAAAAAACGCCAGTACTATTTGATTACTATTCACGCCAACAAGCGTGTTAATTTAAAAGAATTTAGAAAAAACTATGGAACCCGTCCGCTCAGCTTTGCATCGGCAGAGGATTTGATGTCTTTGTTGAAGTTGACTCCGGGTTCTGTGACTCCGTTTGGGATTCTCAATGATGATGACCGTGTGGTTGAATTTTATCTAGATTCTGATTTTTGTGATGGCTTAATTGGTTGTCACCCGAACGACAATACGGCGACCATTTGGTTGAAAACAAATGATTTGATTGCGCTTGTAGAAGAGCATGGTAATTTAGTTCATGTGGTGGATTTATGATGACGAAAACAAACAAAACAGCAATTTTATTGGCG
>CAYFSZ010000116.1:0-2277 GCA_964346085.1 uncultured Mageeibacillus sp.
TCAAAACCTGTCTTCAATTGCAATTTCTCTTTGAAACGTGGAATTAATAAACATAAAGTTAAAATCATTGCCGAGAATAGTTTTAAATAGGTCGTATCAAAACCTAAACGAATCACTAGTAAGATTAACAGTTGATAAATAATGCTTCCGAGAACAATCGCTACGAGACGTTCACAGAAAGTTAATTCCCCAAATAAGACTTCACCAATAATAATCGAAGCAAGCCCAATGACAATTACACCGATTCCTTTGCTAACATCTGCATAACCGTCATTTTGAGCAATTAGTGCCCCACTTAGAGCAATTACTCCATTGGATAAAACCAATCCGATAATTTTCATCCGATCTGTCGAAATACCTAAAGAACGTGCCATTTCCTCATTATCTCCAGTCGCAATGTACGCTTGTCCAAAATCCGTGTTAAAAAAGAAATATAACAAACCAATAATTAAACCACTGGCAATTAAGCCAAGTAATATCGTGTCATAATTTTTAGGAATAGAATTATTGCGGAAAAAATCTAAAATATTCTCTTGATTTAGCAATGACAAATTGGGGCGCTTCATTACAAAAAGCATAACGGCATTTAAGGCCGACATCACTAAGATTCCTGATAAGATAACTGGAATTTTCCCCTTTGTGTAAAGTAAACCGGTCACTAATCCGGCCAACATCCCGGCAATAATTGCCAGTCCAGTCGCAGCTAGTGGCGGAAAACCTGCAACAATCGCTGCGACGGAGACTGCACCGCCGAGCGGAAAGGAACCTTCTGTTGTCATATCTGGGAAATTCAAAATCCGATAAGTCATAAAAATTCCTAAACCTAAAACGCTCCATAATAATCCTTGTCCAATTGATGAAAAAATCATTTACTGTCCCCTCCTACAATGACTGCATCTGCTTTTAATTTCTCTGGAATCTCGATTTGTAAAAATTCCGCTTGTTTTTCATTTAAAATTAAATCACCTTCAGTAAACGTATAAATAGGTGTTGTCGCTGGTTTGACTTCTCCTCGTAAGACACTAGCTGCCATTTTACCTGCTTGTACTCCGATTGAAAATTGATTGATACCAATAGTGGCTAAACCGCCTTCGGCAACCATTGTATCCGCCGAAGTAATAATTGGGACTTTTAGTTTATTCGCTTCGTTAACGACTGCTGGCATGGCATTGGCGATGATATTATCTAGTGGAATATAAATAAAATCGACTTGCTGCGCCATTACTTGAACGACTTGACTAACCTCATTGGTTGAAGGAACTGAGAATTCTTCGGTTGATAGACCTAGTTCCTTGGCAATTTTAACAGCTTCCGCTACTTGATATTTTGAATTGTCTTCAGCCGAAGAATACAAAATCCCAACCTTTTTAGCATCCGGCAACAGTTCTTGCGCTAACTTTAATTGTTCAAGTACAGGAGCCTTGTCAGATACCCCTGTAATGTTTGCACTAGGTTTTTCCATATTATTAACGAGACCGGCACCAACGGGATCCGTCACTGCGCCTAAAATAATCGGTAATTCATTTGTTTGATTCGCTAACGCTTGCGCTGCGGGTGTTGCAATTCCCACTAAAATATCTGATCCTTGATTAATCAGTTGTTGGCTCATTGTCGTTAGCTTACTTTGATCGGCTTGTCCGTTTTGAAAAATAATTTCTAAGTTTTCGCCTTCAATTAAGCCGCTTTCTTTCAGTCCTTCTCGTACACCTGCCGTAATTTGATCGAGTGCAGGATGACTAACAAATTGTAATAACCCAACTTTATAACTAGTTTTTGCTTCAGAACCAGATGCGTTCGTTGTCGAGCTCGTTGTCTCTACTTGCTGTTTTCCTTCAGTGAAAAACCCAACTACTAAGACTAAAAATAATACTGCTAGCGTAAAGATAAATCCTTTATTTTTAAACATTTAACATTCTCCTTTTTTTATAATAAAAAAACAACAGTCGTATCTTGTACGGCTGTTGTAAAAAACAAAAAACCGCATAGTCTTTCGTCTATGCGGGTAAGAATCATTTAGATACCGACATAGATACACTGTTTAGAAATTACTCTAAAAAGTCATATCTATGGAATAAAAGAATCCATCAATACAACTTACCTACGCCAAGTTTGCCATGAGTTATGCAATTGTGAGTTATAAGTTGTGTTCACCATGATGATTCCTCCTCTTATTTGATGATGCTAGCGTACCCTAGGACAGAATAATTGTCAACAAGAATCTTTTTCGTCAATAAATTTTTGATTGTGTTTTATTTCATCCCATTTTCCATGTGATCA
>CAYFSZ010000117.1:0-2258 GCA_964346085.1 uncultured Mageeibacillus sp.
AAAAGCTGCACCATTTTTATAGTGCAGCTTTGCTTTTTTGTTTCTACTAATGAATTATAAAATTTCATTAGCTGTTTTTATGATATTGTCTTTGTTGATGCCGAATTCCTTAAAGAGAATTTGGGCAGGTGCGGATGCACCGAAGTGATCTAGACCGATTACGCGTCCTTCGCTTCCAACTAAACGATACCAAGGCATAGTAGAACCTGCCTCAATAGCTATTCTCTTCGTTATATGAGCAGGCAGCAATGATTCAATGTATGCTTCATCCTGTTCTAAAAATAAATCAAGACAAGGTACGGAAATTAAACGAACAGCTTTGCCCTGTTGCGTTAATTCTTTTTGAGCAACTAAAGCCGCTTCCATTTCTGAACCGGAAGCCATTAGAATTAGTTCTGGTTCTTGGGCACAATCTTCAAAGATATAAGCACCTTTCAGAGCTTCTTTACTCGACTGTTCATAAGTTGGCAGATTTTGTCTGGTTAAAGCTAATACAGTAGGTTTTTTAGCCTTTAAGTTAAAGAGATAGCCGGCTACGGTTTCTTTACCGTCGCAAGGTCTGAACGTATAGGTATTTGGTGTGGCACGTAACATAGCTAATTGTTCAATCGGCTGATGGGTAGGACCGTCTTCACCGACGCCGATGCTGTCATGTGTCATAACGAACAAAGAAGGAACATTCATCAGCGCAGCTAAACGCAAAGCTGGTTTCATATAATCGGCGAAAACAAAGAATGTTGCCCCGAATGCCTGAACGCCGCCGTGCAATGTCATTCCGTTAACAACGCAGGCCATGGCAAATTCACGAATACCATAATGTATATTTCTGCCGGTATAATTATCAGCTGAAAATGACTCGAAATCTGCTAGATGAGTATTATTAGAAGGGGCTAAATCCGCTGAACCACCAATTAAACCAGGTAATAATTTAGCCAATCTATTGAGCACAATTCCGCTGGTTTTTCTGGTGGCCATAGAACCGGAAAACTCCCAAAGATCCTGATTATCTTCAATTTCTGAAATATCTGGATTCAGACAAGCTTGAAGCTCTTTGTTTAATTCCGGATTTTCTTTTTGCCAGGCAGCGAACTCTTCATTCCATGTCTTTTCGGACTTTGCAAGTTCTGCTGTTACTTCTTGCATATAGTCTTTTAGTTCTTGCGGCAAAGTAAATGCCGGCAGATTAAGATCCCAACCAAGACTTTCTTTAGTCTTAAGAATATTTTCGTCACCTAGTGGAGAACCATGTGTTTTGGCACTGCCAACTAAAGGTGAGCCGTATCCGATTTGAGAATGGACAATGATCAATGAAGGCTGTGTTTGATTGCTCTTTGCTTTTTCAATGGCTGCTCCAAGTAGAGCGGTATCATTGGCATCAGCTACTTCAATGACTTCCCAGCCATAAGCTTTGTAACGGGCGGCTACATCTTCTGTAAATGCCAGATTTGTTGAGCCTTCTATAGTGATTTGATTGCGATCGTAAATTGTAATCAATTTACCTAATTTTAGATGTCCGGCTAAGGAACAGGCTTCGCTGCTGACGCCTTCCTGCAAGCATCCATCGCCGGTTAATACATAGGTATAATGATCGATAATTTTATGAGAATCGGTATTAAATCTTGCGGCAAGATGTGCTTCTGCCATGGCAAATCCGACTGCTGTTGCCAACCCTTGACCGAGTGGTCCTGTTGTCATTTCCACTCCGGGGGTATCCAAATATTCCGGATGACCAGGGGTTTTGCTTTGCCATTGTCTAAAATTGCTGATATCTTCAGCAGAAACATCATAGCCGAAAACATGTAATAAAGAATAAATTAACATGGAAGCATGACCGGCACTTAAAATAAAACGGTCTCTGTTAAACCAATTGGGATTATTGGGATTATGATGCATATGATTAGCCCAAAGTTCAAAAGCTACAGGGGCTGCACCAAGCGGCATACCGGGGTGACCGGAATTAGCTTTTTGTACGGCGTCAATTGATAAGGTACGAATTGCATTGATACCTAACTGTTCTAAACGATTATCTTTTTTCATGATTCCCTCCAAAATAAAATATATATATTCATTTTATCATAAACTACATAACAGATTGTAAGAAAATGAGTATTTAGTATGATAAAATACAATTATATTTTTAGAGATAAACTAACAATATATTAAAACCATATTTTCATATCTGGTAAACTAAATTTTTTACATGCTTTAAGAGTGACTAATTGCTATAAAGATTAGTATATTTCCCGCACATGCGGGGG
>CAYFSZ010000118.1:0-2240 GCA_964346085.1 uncultured Mageeibacillus sp.
AAAATAAGTACCATGAGTGAAACCAATTTTCTTCATTTCTTGGATGGAATCAGAGATGAGTCGATATAAGTCACCTTCTTGATGAGCATCAGTCGCAAAGCAAATCATGCGACCACCTAAATCATAATAACGCTGATAAATTGATAAATCTGTAATGCCAGGATCAGCATCACCTCCCAGAACACTTCGATAGCGTGTTCTTGTATTTACTTCTAAGCAGATTTTTTTCTCAATCATTGCTTGGAATAATTCATCAAACAATGCAGGGTAATCTTGATAATAGAATTTGGAGTCGCTGTATGGTGCATATCTCGTGATGTAATCAAAGTGAGCTAGAATATCAAAATCTAAATTCGATTTCACCATTTCTATTAGTGTTTTTAAGTATATAGAATAAGCATCTGTTTGATTCATATAGAATAAGGACTCAGGAATCACAGAAAAGTCATATTGATTGACGGTATGTACGGAACCAATGACACAATCAAATGGATATGTTTTCAGTAGCTGATTATAATCTTCCACTAGATAATCAACGTATCCAAATTCAACACCCATTAATAATTGAACTTCGTTAGGCTTAAGCGATAGTTCTTGTTTCTTCGTATTGCAGATATTGAGGTATTCTTCAATGGGAAAAATCCATTCTTCTTTTGGCGGGATTTCTGAAAATGAAGAATAAAAAGGCTGTATCTTTCCATCTACAAAATCTTTGTCAAAATGATCAGTTAAAGTGATGTATTTGAAGTTTTTGCATTTTGCCTCCTCAATCAACTCATCAAGATGACGTTCGCAATCCAAAGAAAAGTGCGAATGACAATGTGTTTCGACACGAGTTGTCAAGGGATAAAAACCTTCCTCGGTCAAAATTGCATCGAGTGGATAATCATAAGCTTCGAGAGGTAATGTTTCACAAAATTGTTCAGAAAAAGCGATGCCGACTTTTCTGCAATCACTTTTGAGTTGAGGTAAATAACGATCATAAAATCCTTTGCCATAGCCTAAGCGATGTCCTTGTCCATTAAAAGCTAGCAAGGGAACGATTGCTAAATCAATTTGTTCAGGCTGTATTAAGACATCTCTTGCAGGGTTAGGAGAAGGAATCCCAAAATTATCTCGTTGTAGTTCTTCAATGAAACTAATTTGATAGGCTTGCATACATCCGTTGGACTGCGTAACTGGTAAACTAACAATTTTTCCATCTTGTAGTGCGTTTTCGATTATCAGTTTAGTCTCAACTTCGCTTCCAAAATGATGATAAATAAATATAATTTCAGCCTGTTGATAATCCTGATAAGAAAAAAGTTGCTCGGAAATCTTTCTGCTAGATTCAGCTCGATGTGAATCTGTTAATTGATTTCTTAGTTCTTTATACTTTTCTCGAATAGTCTTTTTCATTAGTCATTCCATTTCGAATAAAAAAGCATTGTAAGTTTGTTACTACAATGCTTTTCTGATCACTTTTATTATTGTAATTAAAGTTCAAAGATTTCTTTTACTTTTGATTCCACATCTGCAATTGCAATATCGATTTTCTCTTCCTGATCAGCTAGTTTTAATTCGACATTACCATCAGATACGCCACGGCCAACTGTGATACGGGCATACGCACCGACTAATTCCATATCTTTAAATTTAACGCCAGCTCGCTCATTGCGATCATCGATAACAATATCTAGGTTTGTGTTTTCTGATAATTGTTGATATAAATCTTCTGCGACTTGCATTTGTTCTTCATTCTTAGAATTAATCACAACGATAGCAACCTGGATTGGAGCCAAATCTTTTGGCCAAACAATACCGTTTTCATTGTGGTTTTGTTCAACGATAGCAGCCATACAGCGAGCAATCCCAATTCCGTATGATCCCATTTGTACTGGAATTAATTGATTGTTTTGGTCAGTGTAATAAAGGTCCATTGCTTTGGCATATTTGTCACCAAGTTTGAATGTATTTCCAACTTCAATACCACGCATGAATTTGACACGACCTTGACCATTTTCGCATAAATCACCTTCTTTGATTTCGCGAACGTCAGCTGTTTTGAAAACTTCAAAATCAGATAAATTGACATTAATCATGTGTTGATCTTTGGCATTTGCACCCACGATGAAGTTTTTCATGATGGAGATTTGTTGATCCATAATGACTGGAACATTAATTCCTACAGGACCAGCAAAACCAATTGGAGCATTCGTTGCTTTCACAACTTCCTCTTCACTTGCAAGTTCCATTTCATT
>CAYFSZ010000119.1:0-2219 GCA_964346085.1 uncultured Mageeibacillus sp.
AAGAGTATCTCAAAGGAAAAACAAAAGAAGAAATAATGACCGCCATCCGAGGACTTAAGCAAGAAATAGGTCAGCTCAAAAATTCTATGGAAAGTCTAGGCTATGGCAATAACCCAATTACAATTCCGTATGAATCTACTTGCATTTACTGGATTCATGAATATTTTGAAAAGATAAACAAGTTCACAAGAAGTTATGAAAGGGGTATCTAAATGCCAAAAAAGGATTCTATACAAGACAAAAGAAAGAATGGGTGTAATACTTCCTCTCACACTCATCATTGCAGAGATAACTCAGATTCACAGACTTCATGTATCAGTGTTGTTCCAATCTTTAATCATTTAGAAGAAGAACAGATGGATGAAATTATGAAAGTAATGAGGTCAATTTCATATAAAAAGGGTGAAGTGGTTTATCGGGAGGGAGATACATCCAATGCCTTATATGTTGTAAGTAAGGGTAAAATTAGAATCTACCGTTTATCTGAGTCTGGAAAAGAACAATTATTGAGAATTTTAAATCCAGGAGATTTTACTGGAGAACTGGCTTTGTTTCGTGAATCAATCCATGAAGCGTATGCAGAAGCAATGAGTAATACTGATGTGTGTATGATTAGTAAAAATGATTTACAAGAATTTTTATTAAAGTACCCTACGATATCCTTGAAGTTCTTATCAGAATTTTCTAACCGATTGGAAACATCAGAAAAACAAACAACCAGATTTGCCACAGAGAAGGTGGATTCTAGAATAGCGTTGTTTCTTGCAGAATGCTTGGATGGTGATGAGGGTTCAATGGAAATTGAATTGCCAATGAATAGAAAGGATTTAGCCTCTTACTTAGGAACTACACCTGAAACGATAAGTAGAAAGTTTGCTGATTTTGAGGATGAAGGCTATATAAAGCAAAAAACAAGCAGAAAGATTGAGATTTTGGATTTAGATGGTTTGTTGTTAGTATAAGTAATAGTCGGAAAATGAAATACAAAACAGTTGGAGTGGCTTCAAGACTTCAACTGTTTTGTATTTTTAGGCAAAAAAACTCAAATATTTACGCAAAAATGCATAAACTTGATTTAGGTCAATTTAATTTCCTTTAATCGCTTGTATGATGTAATCAAGACAAAGATAAAGAGAAAGAAGGAAAAAACATGTCAAAACAATTAAATTTTAATCAAGTAAAGGAAACTCATTTAAAAACATTAGCACAATATGTACCAGTTGTAGCACGGGTTCATGGTGGTAATCACCCGGAATTTCACCAAGTGCATAAAGTATATGATAGGCTTGCAAAAAAAGTGAAAGATGCAAGAGCGGGAAAACCTGACTTAGTAGATGAATTTGTAAAGTTACGTGAAATTACAGATAATTATACAGTTCCAGGTGATGTTTGTGAAAGCTATGAAGCAGTATATAACATGTTGGCAGAATTAGATAGAGCATATGAAGCATAAAAGAAAATAAACAAAGCAATGAAAAGATATAAATAATCTAATAGGAAGGAGTATGAATATGCAAAAATTTATATTAGGAAGAAAAAACCATATTATAATAGTAAGTGCAATTTTAATAATCATTGCATATGTTAGTAAATTAGGCTTTGAAAACGAACAAATAGCCATATGGGCATTAGTAATTGCTTCAATTTTGGGAGTTTCACCTATTGCGATTCAAGCGTATCAAGCATTAAAAGTCAAAGTAGTTAGTATTGATGTTTTAGTTACCATTGCAGTTATCGGAGCCTTTATAGTTAGAAACTACGAAGAATCAGCAATTGTTACATTTTTATTTCTATTTGGAGCTTATCTAGAACAAAGGACACTTAATAAAACACGTTCTGCCATTAAAGAATTAACTCAAATGGCACCAGAAAGTGCCTTAAAACAAGTGGAAAATGGTGAGTTTGAAGAAGTAGAAATAGATGAAGTTGATGTAGGAGATATTTTGCTTGTTAAAACGGGTGCAAAAATCCCAGTTGACGGTACAGTGTTAACAGGAGAAGGGCATATTAATGAAGCAAGTATTACCGGAGAAGCGGTTCCTGTAAGTAAAAAGAAAGGTTCGGGGGTATATGCCGGGACAATTTTAGAAAATGGAACTATTCAAATCACTGCTGATCGTGTAGGTGAGGATACTACTTTTGGTAAAATCATTGAGTTGGTTGAAGAAGCACAGGATTCAAAATCAGAAGCAGAACGTTTCATTGATAGATTTTCTAAA
>CAYFSZ010000120.1:0-2197 GCA_964346085.1 uncultured Mageeibacillus sp.
AACATCTTAGAAAACTTAGAAGGTTCAACAAAATTAACAGATAACTTAACATTCTCTGATACACAAATTTCTTTAGCAAGCTGGATTGTAATGCCAACTTATGCACAAGAAAATGAAGCGAATGTAAAACGTTTCTTACGTGCTTTATACAAAGGTATGGACTTCGGTGCTGATGCAGCAAATCAAGAAACAGTTGCACAATATGTTGCTGACCAAACCAAATCTGAACTTCAAACAGCTCTTGACCAAACAGGCGATGCGCAATGGTTAACAGGTGAAGAAGTAAAAGCTGGTGCTGCTGATGGAACGATCGAAGGTTACTATGCATTACAACGTGATAACTTCTTAGCGAATGATGAAGCTGTGACAGAAGAAAACGCTTTACCGGTTGCTGAATATGTTCTTTTAGACTTAATGGCTAATCCGGAATGATTTTTTGCAGAAATAAGATATACTCTTATTACAGACTAACCCGGTTTTTGCACTTCTATCATTAGGAGTGCAATAACCAATTTTAAAGAAAGGATAGAGCATGCTTTTACTATTGGTTTCAATATTATTGCTGGTTTCTATAACTTTCTTTTTTATTCGCAAAAATCCGAACAGTTTTCTGTTCTTTGGAATTTGCTTTTCACTGTTCATTTTCGTCACAGGGTTGATGATTTTCATTTCCAAAAAAGGCGGATTTACGAGAGAAATTTTAGGATTTTTATTCTTCTCCGATCAATTGAGAATGCGACTTCAATATATCGCCATTACCTTGCGCCAATTAGGATTTTTGATTGCTATTGGACGATATTTATTCCCTTTATTTTTCTTGCAAATGGCCTTGAATTATACACTTCCAGCGAATAAAACGAAAAATATTTTGATGGCTTTATCGACCATATTGCCAATTGCTACTCTTATTGTTTATTATCCGAGTATTTATTTTTCAATATTGAATAGATGGGATGGATTCCAAGATTTTTCGGTGCAATTTTCTTATGTTTAAGTCTTCAATTATTTGAAAAAAGAAATTAAAATAGCGAGGAAAGTCCTATGACAAAATTATTAATCAAAAATGCAAAAGTGCTAATCAATCGTGAACTGACAGACTCTACGGTATTGGCCGAAGACGGAAAAATTAAAATTAATCCGGATTTGTCAGAAAGTGAAGTATACGAAGTTATCGACGCAAAGGGGCAGTACCTCTTGCCAGGATTCATCGATATTCACACCCATGGAGGATTGAATGTTGACGTCAATGCGGCGACTCCAGATGATTATTTGACTTTGGGGCAGTTTTTTGCGAAACAAGGGACGACATCTTATTTAGCATCCGTATTGACCGATACAGAAGAAAAAACACTTTGGTGTATTGAGCAAATCAAAGAAGGAATGAAATTAACGGATTGTGCGCAGCTTTTAGGGGCACATTTGGAAGGTCCATTTCTCTCAGTTGAATATAAAGGATCCATGCCAGAACATTTGCTTCAAACTGGGAACGTAGACTTATTTAATCGTTACTATGAAGCTGGTCAAGATGCAATTAAATACATTACAATCGCACCTGAATTAGATGGAGCTTTAGAACTGATCAAAAATATTTCTGACAAAGTGGCAGTCGCATTGGGACATTCTGCAGCGACCTATGATATTGCGATGCAAGCGATTGAAAATGGGGCAAGAGCGATTACACATACTTTCAATGCGATGCGCTTATTCCATCAACATGAACCGGCATTGATGGGTGCAGCCTTAGAGAGCAATGTATATTGCGAAGCGATTTGTGATGGATTACATTTGCATCCAGGTTCAGTTCGTATGCTTCTTAAATGTAAAGGTTTCGATTATGTTGCAGGTATCACGGATAGTATTATGGCAGCAGGTTTACCTGATGGACCATATAAACTAGGAGTCAATGATATTGTGGTCAAAAATGGAGATGCACGATTGGCTAATGCAGATGTTCGCGCGGGAAGTACTTTACGCATGGAATTAGCATTCAAAAACATATTGCAATTCACTGGCGCTAGTGTCGAAAAAGTATCTCAATTATTAAGCGAAAATCCAGCAAAAGTGATTCGTGTTTTTGATCAAAAGGGAAGTATCGAAGAAGGAAAAGATGCTGATTTCGTTTTACTTGATACAAATTACGATGTGCAAAAAACAATTGTAGGCGGAAGAATCGTTTATTCCGCATAGTTTTGAAGAT
>CAYFSZ010000121.1:0-2164 GCA_964346085.1 uncultured Mageeibacillus sp.
GAAATAATGGTTTCACGTAAAGCAATGTCATTCGCAATGCTCAAATGGCCTTCAAAAATTGCTGATTCAGCTGCTAGAATGCCTAAATCATCCGAAACAATCTTGGTTGCTTCTTCATAGCGCTGTAAATTTTCTTCAACCTCATTTTCTGAAATGGAATGCGTTGCTGGAGTTAATTTTTCTTTCTTATAAATAAACGCATTTGCTTCTGTAATGCCATTTGTAAATGTTCTTTCTGCTTTTACGTGTTTCATGCATTCACCTCATCAATTTAAAATCATATTCAAAATTTTGATTGTCTATAATCTCTTAATTGGATTGTAGTATAGGGAAAAAAGGTTGTCTATTAAGTGCTTTCGTTTTGTTTATTGCATTCATTTTTATGAAAATCGATTCACTATTTTCATGATATTTTTTCATATAAATAAAAATTTATGATTAATTTTCATATGAAATTTCATTTATCGCTAAAGTATTTTCATTAACTATTCTTCCTAAATAAATTTCTTTTGAAAATGTTTGACTTCAAATGCTCTTTATGGCAAACTTTTGTAGATAATTTTTAATATTGTCCCGTGAGGCAATAAAGATAAGGAGGCTTTATGAAAGCAGAAAATCGTGTTCGCTTGGGTGAAGAACCAATCTATTCTTTAAAAGAAATCTCAAAAGCTCAGGCACTACTCTTAGGACTTCAACACACATTTGCCATGTTTGGTGCAACAGTATTAGTACCATTAATTACAGGTTTACAAATTTCAACTGCATTATTGATGGCAGGTCTTGGAACTTTACTCTTCCACTTGATTACAGGGTTTAAGATTCCTGTTTTTTTAGGATCATCATTCGCATTCCTCGGAGGTTATGCAGCAGTCGCTCCTATGGTTGATGGAAAAGTTGATCCAGCAGCTTTGGGCAAAGCTAGTGGCGGTATTATCGTAGCGGGTGGTATTTATTTAATTCTCGCATTGATGATTAAGCTTTTAGGTGTAAAACGTGTTATGCGTTTCTTCCCACCTATCGTTACTGGTCCAATCATTATTTCAATCGGTTTGATTTTATCTCCAAGTGCAATCGGAAATGCTAGCCAAAACTGGTTACTTGCTTTAGTTTCAATTGGTATCATTGTTGCATGTAATATTTGGGGTAAAGGAATGATTAAAATTATTCCAATCATCTTAGGCTTGGCAGGTGCTTATGTTGTAGCTCTTCTCACAAACGCAGTTGACTTTACAAGTGTAAAACAAGTTATTGCAGATGGAAGAATTATTGAACTACCAGTTTATAAAGAATATTTCGCAACATTTGATATCTCGGCAATCTTAACAATCGCACCAATCGCTTTGGCAACAATCATGGAACATATCGGCGATGTGTCTGCAGTAAGTGCAACCGTTGGCAAAAATTATATCAGCAATCCAGGTTTACATAGAACATTAATTGGCGATGGTTTAGCAACAAGCTTATCCGCTGTATTCGGTGGACCTGCTAACACAACATATGGTGAAAACACAGGCGTTCTTGCTTTAACCAGAATTTATGCTCCAGGCGTCATGAGAATTGCAGCTTGCTTCGCAATCTTCCTTTCCATGTTCCCTGTATTCAGCGAAATTATTAACACTGTTCCAACAGCTATCATCGGCGGTGTTTCCTTGATTCTTTACGGAACAATCTCCGCAATCGGTGTTAGAAACTTAGTTGAAAACCAAGTTGATTTAACAAAGAGCAGAAACTTAATTATCGCAGCTGTTATCTTAACAAGTGCTTTAGGATTTAACACAATCGGCGGAATTACCTTCACAGTTGCTGGTACAGCTATTAACTTATCCGGATTAGCAATCGCTTCAATCTTAGGTATTTTCTTGAATGCAGTATTACCTGGTAAAGACTATGAATTCGAAGTTGAAGATCCAGCTCCTACAGGCGTAAACTTCTCTACTTCAGATACAACAAAAGAAGGTAAATATGCAGCAAGAAAAGCTGAGTTAGCTTCTAGAAGAGAAGAATTAATCGCTAAAAAAGATGAGTTAGAAGAGATTGAATCGGATATTGCTCATCGTGAAGAAAGTCTCGCTCGATTAAAAGAAGAGCTCAAAGCAGAACAAAATCAATAATTAATTCAATATTTCAAGATTCAAAAGGCTGTTCATTGTGAACAGCCTTTTTT
>CAYFSZ010000122.1:0-2128 GCA_964346085.1 uncultured Mageeibacillus sp.
TTTTTCTAATGGACGGAATACGACGTGAATCAGCCATAAGCCGTACTTCGCGATGCACCACCGAAGGAACCTCCACATTTTTTACCAACCTTTAACAAAAAATTCGTTATAATAGGCTTAAATCCCTTATTTCACAGCATTTGCAACTGGCAGTTGCGCGATTGACGGGTCGACTTGATAGCTTGCCACTAAGTTTTTTTCTACACTTAGAGCAACAAAACGTTTTGAAACAAGTTTTAAACAACAATTGGTTCATAGCCAAAAACATCAAGTACGAAAAGGAGTTACATATGATTTTTGCAGATAAAGTTTTGGATTTAAGGAAAAAGAATGGTTGGTCGCAAGAGGAACTCGCCGAGAAGCTCAATGTTTCGCGCCAATCGGTTTCAAAATGGGAAAGCGCCCAGTCCATCCCAGATATTTCTAAGATTATTCAATTGAGTGAGATTTTTGGGGTTAGTACAGATTATTTGATTAAGGATGATCTCGAGCCTGAGACAACTACGGCGTCCCCTATTCTTACAACAGAAAAAGCGGAGGACAAGATTTTTGTTTCGATGGAAGATGCGAATCGTTTTCTTGATATTCGAGATCGAAAAAGAGGGGCCGTCGCGAATGCTGTTTCCCTGATTATTTGTAGCGTTATTCCTTTGCTGATTCTCCTCGCTTTGGTTGAAGAAAAAATATTCGCTATGAGCGATGGTTTCGCATCAGGTATCGGCGTTGTCTTTATCCTTATTTCAGTCGCGACTGCGGTTTTTTCGTTCGTTCGGTACGGGTTGGAAATGAAGGAATTTGAGAAATGGGAGGAAGAAGAACTCGACACGGCTTATGGCGTTATCGGTTATGTCAAAGAAAGGAAAAAAGCTTTTGAGAAAGAGCACAATACGAAATTGACGATCGGTATTATTCTCTGCGTTCTTGCGGTGGTTCCCGTCATTATTCCACTAATCATCAACGAAAATAGTGATTTTTTGATTTTGCTTGGCGTCGCAGGTTTGTTCCCGCTAGTCGCACTTGGCGTTAATCTGATTGTTCGAGTTTCGATTCTTTGGGACGGGTTCAAAATTCTCCTGCAAGAAGAAGATTATTCTAGAAAAGCAAAGCAAAACAATAAGACATTAGAACCTATTGCTGGTATCTACTGGTTATCCGCGGTTGCTATCTTCCTATTTACCGGGCTTTATTACAATGCTTGGGATCGCAATTGGGTCATTTGGCCGATTGCTGGAGTTTTGTTCGGAGCGATCGCAATCATCGTTGAAATGGTGAATAAGAAAAAATAGAGTTTATATTAGAATAAAAGAAAAAAGGATTGGCTCGGCTCGGGAATTGGCGATGCTGGGCTAATCTTTTTTTGTGTGAGAAAATGGAATCTTCTCAAATTTCCCAAAATTTCCCATTTTTCCCCAAAAAATCGGATTCTCTACTTTTTTGATTCTTTACAATGGAAAAACAACGGTGACCAAAGGAGGAAAAGTGATGGAATATTATGCAACGATCGATACGAATGTTTTAGTGGATGGGTTATTAAGGGAAAATTCCCCGTCAGGTTTTTTGTTGGAATTTGTTTTCTTCAAAAAGATTGTACCGATTTTAAACAAAGAAATTTTAAGAGAATATGTTTCTGTTTTATCCCGGCCAAAATTTCAGTTTGATCCAGATCACCTTCATCATATAATCTGGGGACTCATAAAGCTTTCACTTAAAATTGATTATCCAGAATTAACCGCTGAACTTGGAAATTTTGAGGATCAGATTTTTTATGAAGTGGTTTACGAATCTCAAAACTATCAAAAAACGAATTCAATCACGGGGAATTTCAATCAATTTACAAAGAAAAAAATGACTGTGACACCTTTCAGGATGCTAAAACTATGTTTTGACGATCCCGATGTAGAAATGGATTTTCCACTGATTTTGGATACAGAAAAAGGTGAACATGAAGTTTTTGAAGACATTGAGGAATTAGACATCACAACGCTGAGCTTCGATGAATTGGAAAATTTAAGAAGTCTTTTTTCCATAATGCACTTGAACGAACAGGCAGCTGAAAACGGCGTTGCGGATTTGAGTCTCGAAGAAATTAACACCGAGATTGAATTGGCAAGGAAAGAGATGGCGAAGG
>CAYFSZ010000123.1:0-2066 GCA_964346085.1 uncultured Mageeibacillus sp.
AAACAAGCTTAACAATCGGCAGAAATAAACAACAATATGCAATGCTCGATAAAGAAAATATTGAAATTAACGGTTATGATCATGCCGGTCGTCAAGAACCTGAATTCAAGAAAGAACGTTTGAAAAAATTAGATTTCGTCGATCGTGAAGGAATTTTCACAGAAGAACAAATCAAAATTGAAACACATCGTTGCTTAGGTTGTGGATCTTCAGTTGTTGACGTTCATAAATGTATTGGTTGCGGTATTTGTACGACAAAATGCGCTTTTGATGCGATTCATCTTTATCGTGAAATTCCAGAAGCAAGTAAAATGCGTAAAGCCGAAGATAAAATCAAAGGCGTTCTACCATATACTTTAAAACGTGCTGTCAAAATTAAATTCAATCGTGGCAAAAAAATCCCGACAGAACATACATTAGAAGAACAAGCAATCCCAAAACGCAAATAGGAGCTTTCTATGCATGAATTAGGAATTGTGGTTCATATTATTCGTACTGTCGAAGAAATTGCCAAAGAAAACAATGCAAAAAAAGTTGGAAAAGTCGTGCTGGAGATCGGTCAGGTCTCCGGCATCGTCCATCGTTATTTAACAGATTGTTGGAAATGGTCAGTCAAAAAAACAGAAATTTTGCAAGATTGTGAATTGGTCATCGAACCAATTGAAGCATTTACTCTATGTGAAGACTGCCATGCTCTTTACTCAACGGTCAAATATGCAAAGATTTGTCCTGAATGTCAAAGTGAAAACACCTATCTCTATTGTGGAAATGAAATGAATATAAAAGAAATAGAAGTATTGGAGTAGCATCTCTGGAAAAGGAGGTACAAGATGTTGTTTCAAATTTATGGAGAAAATGCGGGATATCAATTACTCGGCTGGTTGCTCGTATTTTTAGGCTTACTATTAACCAATGAAATTGCTAGGCGATCAAAAGCAGGAGGAGTATTTTTCTTTGCGGTTTTGCCAATCGTATTAGGGATTTACTTCATTGCAATCGAAATTGCTGCAAATCAAGGTGCTGAATGGGCATTGAGTAATCAGACATATTTATACATGAATGGTTGGTTCCATTATGCAAAATTGTATGCCGCTGCTGCTGGCGCATTTGGTTTCTTGATGATCAAATACAAATGGGGAATTGGCAAAGAAGAATGGTTCAAAGTTTTCCCGTTTGTGATTGTCGCAATTAATATTTTAATCGCTGTTGCCAGTGACTTTGAATCTGGTATCAAAGGCATGCTTGCCTTAAGAGAATTTGGTGATCGTTGGTGGTTATCAAGTGAAAATGTTTGGCTCTATGGCGGCTGGTGGAATTGGGTCAACGGTATTGCTGGTATCATCAATATTTTCTGTATGACCGGTTGGTGGGGCATTTATGTTTCCAAAGACCGTAATGATATGATTTGGGCAGATATGACTTGGTGTTACATCATTGCTTATGATGTTTGGAATTTTGAGTATACCTATCTTAATTTACCAACTCATGCCTGGTATTGTGGTTTAGCTTTACTATTAGCTCCAACCTTTGCAGCAATGTTTTGGAATAAAGGTGCTTGGATGCAGAATCGTGCCAATACCTTGGCAATTTGGTGTATGTTTGCACAAGTATATCCGCTATTCCAAGATAAGAGCGTATTCACTACGATACCAACAGTTTATGCGGATGGTGTCATGAATCCAGCTGTTCGACCAACGCTAGCAGATCCTAGAATGCAAGGTCTGATCGCGATTTTATCGTTGGCTGTCAATGTCATCGTATTGGCGTATATCATCAAATTGTCAAAGAAACATAAACGCAATCCATATAAGAATGAAATCTTTACACATCAAAGAGATTATCAAGAAGCAATGGATCGCGTAAAATAACAAGAATAACTTCTAGATCTTTTCTATTTTTTAATACCCTTGATGTGCTGAATGTGCTTCAGGGGTAGTTTTTTTGTGTTAAGAATTATTGTGAATATTTCTAAGTGGTGACAATAATCCTATTCTCAAAATTGCCACCAATCTGCAATTCGGTCAAAATTGTGGCAATTAGTCGAAATATCAAATAGCCACCAGTTC
>CAYFSZ010000124.1:0-2057 GCA_964346085.1 uncultured Mageeibacillus sp.
TGGCCTTATGGCTAAAAAAGTTTTAACAATGGTTAAATTGCAGATTCCTGCAGGACAAGCAACGCCAGCACCACCGGTTGGACCAGCTCTTGGACAACACGGATTGAATATTTCTCAATTCGTTAAAGAATTTAATGAGAGAACACAACAAGATATGGGATTAATTATCCCTGTTGAGATCACAGTATATCAAGATCGTTCTTTCTCATTTGTCACCAAGACTCCACCGGCAGCTGTTTTATTAAAGAAAGCAGCTAAACTCGAATCTGCATCAGGTGAACCAAATCGCAACAAAGTTGCTACATTACCATGGTCTGAATGTTTGAAAATTGCAGAATTTAAAATGCAAGATTTGAACGCATCTAGTGTAGAAAGCGGTGCCAGAATGGTTGCAGGAACTGCACGTTCAATGGGTATCGTCATCGATATGGATAAATAAAGGAGTGTAACATGGCAAAAAGAGGAAAAAGATATCAAGACAGTTTTGCAAAAGTAGATTCAGATAAAACATATGAATCTCAAGAAGCAGTTGCACTTGTTAAAGAAATCGCATCTGCAAAATTTGATGAAACAGTTGAAGTTCATTTGCGCATGGGTGTTGACTCCAGATATGCAGATCAACAAGTTAGAGGCGCAGTCGTTTTACCACATGGTACAGGTAAAGATGTAAAAGTTTTAGTTTTCGCACAAGGTCCAAAAGCGGATGAAGCTAGAGAAGCTGGTGCTGATTACATTGGTGATGATGAAATTATCAATAAAATCAAGAATGAAAACTGGTTAGACTTTGACGTTGTTATCGCTAGCCCAGATATGATGGGTAAAGTTGGTCCTATCGGTCGTATTTTAGGTCCTCATGGCTTAATGCCAAACCCAAAAGCTGGTACTGTTACAATGGACATCAAACAAGCTGTTCAAGATAGTAAAGCTGGTAAAATTGAATATCGTTTAGATCGTCAAAATATCATTCACTGCCCAATCGGTAAAGTATCTTTCTCAGAAGAACAAATTAATGAGAACTTTGTTGCTTTATTAGAAGCAGTTTATAAATCAAAACCATCTGGTGCAAAAGGTCAATACATTAAAACCTGTTATGTTTCATCCACAATGGGTCCTGGTGTTAAAGTTAACCCTAAATTAGACTAATTGCGAATCATGTTTTGATTAATACGTAGAGATACGTAACAATTTCATAAATATTACCTCATCGCCGAAGACAGATGGAGCTTAACAGCGTAATCATTTCCATCCGAGGTGGAATGTAGGTTTCCAATACAAGCTATTCTTTAGCTCGTTGAAAGAACTTCCTACCCCTCCGCCGATGCGAGAGGGGTATTTAAATATAAAAAGGAGGTATTTCAATGCCAAGTCCTAAAATTTTGGAAAAGAAAGAGCAAGTAGTAAGTGCTTTAGCAGAAGAATTAAAAGGCGCACAATCAATCGTTTTGAATGATTATATGGGTCTTAATGTTGCTGAAGATACAGAAATGCGTGCAGCTTTTCGCAAAGCAGGAGTTCAGTATCGTGTTGTGAAAAACACCATTTTACAAAGAGCTTTTGAACAATTAGGTATCGAGGGTTTTGAAGAAGAACTCAAAGGACCTACAGCAATTGCTTTCAGTGAAGATATTGTTTTAGCACCTAAATTGAGCAAAGAATATGCCGAAAAAACCAAAAAAATGGAAATCAAAGGTGGTACCATGGAAGGTGCTAAAGTTGAACTTGATCAAATCATTCAACTTGCAAGTATTCCAGATCAAACAACTTTGTATGGCCAATTGGTATCCGGCTTAATGTTCCCTATCACATCTTTGGCTTTGACATTAAATGCTTTAGCAGAAAAAGCTGCTGAAGAAGGCAAAGAAAATGTTGCTGATATGGTTGTAGAAAAAGCTGAAACTGAAGAAGTTGAAGCTGAACCTGCTGAAGAAAAAGTAGAAGAAACAAAAGAAGAAGCTAAAGAAGAAGTAGCTGAAGAAAAAGCAGAAGAACCTGCAGAAGAAGCTACTGAAGAAAAAACGGAAGAATAATCCGAGGCAAAAAGCCAAACTTAGTTATAT
>CAYFSZ010000125.1:0-2040 GCA_964346085.1 uncultured Mageeibacillus sp.
ATTATATTTGGAGGAAAATAAAAATGGCAGTAAAAATTCGTTTAAAACGTATGGGCGCAAAAAGACAACCAAGCTATCGTATCGTAGTAGCAGATGAAAGATCACCAAGAGATGGTCGTTTTATCGAAGAAATCGGTTTCTATAATCCATTAAGAGAACCAGCTGAAGTTCGTATGGACGTAGAAAAAGTTGATCAATGGATCAAAAACGGTGCTCAACCTACTGATACAGTACGTGCTTTGATTAGAAAATACAAAGAAGCTAACACAGAAACAGAAGGTGAATAATTCATGGTTGATCTATTAAAAACTTTGGTAGAACCATTAGTTGATCATCCGGAAGATATTTCAATCACAGAAATCGACCGTGATGATGTGATCGTTTTGGAATTACGAGTTCATCCTGAAGATATGGGTAAAGTGATTGGTCGTAGAGGAAGAAGAGCACAAGCAATTCGTTCTATCGTCAAAGCTAAAGCTAAATTAACGGATGATAGAGTCATCGTAGATATCGTTGATCCTGAATAATGAAACAATTAACGACAAAATTTGTCATTGGGCGTCTAGGAAAACCGAGAGGACTCAAAGGGGAACTTAAGGTGATTCCTTTGACTGAAGATACGAAGCGCTTCAAAAAACTAAAAAAATGTTTTTTAGAAGATGAAAAAGGCAACATTCAACAAGAGTTGGATGTTGCATTTGCTCGTGTCGCAAACACCAATGTCAGCATTCAATTTGACAATGTTCAAACACGTGAAGATGCAGATTCTCTTAAAGGTTTATATATAAGTGTGCCAAGAGAAGAAGCAATCAAATTAGCAGAAGACGAGTTTTTTGTTGCAGATCTCGTTGGCTGTTCTGTTTATGATGAAGAACATGGCTTGCTAGGAGAAATTGCTCAAATTCAGAGCAATATCAGTGCTGATTTTGTCATTGTAAAGAAAAAAGGGGAAAGAGATTTACTTTACCCGAATATGAAAACAATCGTCAAAAACATATCAATTTCTGAACGCAGAGTTGATGTTTGTTTGCCTGACGGATTATATGAAATTTATCGTGGCTAAATCACGCCATGTACTTTATCCATTATGAACCGATTTTCTGTTTTATCATTATTTCCTGAAATTATTGAACAGGGCTTATCGCATAGCATTATTGGAAAAGCGATTGAAAAACAATTGCTGGAACTTCAGTATGTTCAAATTCGTGACTTTGCCATTAATCAATATGGACAAGTCGATGATAAGTATTTTGGTGGCGGGAGAGGAATGCTCATGATGATCGAGCCGATTCTCAAATCTTGGCTCAGTTTGTATATGAATGAACCGAAGCAATTTCTTGATGAGTTACCAGAAGAGATGTCTCTCGAGAACTGGCAGAAAACAATAAAAAGTGTGAGTACAGATCGAACTATTTTTTTATCCCCGAAGGGAAAAGTATTTAATCAAAAAATGGCAGAAGAATTGGCACAAGAGGAACATATTGTTTTTCTTTGTGGTCATTATGAAGGCGTTGATCAAAGAGTGTTGGATATACTTGATGTGGAAGAAGTGTCCCTGGGTGATTTCGTTTTAACAGGCGGAGAACCTGCTACAGTTGTCATGATTGATGCGATTAGTCGACTCGTTCCAGGTGTACTGCCAAGTGAAGATGCACATCAGAATGATTCGCATTCGAGTGGTTTTTTGGAAGAACCACAATATACGAGACCTGCCAATTGGCGTGGTGTAAAAGCTCCAGAAATTCTTTTATCTGGTCATCAGGCAAACATTGATGAATACCGGAAAAATCAAAGAATTTTAGAAACGATGAAGAAACGACCCGATATGCTGAAGGACAAAAATCTCACGCAAGAAGAATGGGCATCGCTACTTCAAGAAATCTCGGATCAAAAATCCACGTTTGACATATAACAAGCATTTTTGTTACAATTCATGAGTTAAAAAATATCGGTGGTCCGCTGCAATTGCGTGCAAGAACACCCTGCAAAGAGAGGAGGAACGCAATATGGACTTAATCAAAGCTGTTGAACAACAACAAT
>CAYFSZ010000126.1:0-2026 GCA_964346085.1 uncultured Mageeibacillus sp.
TTCTTTGAGTGTTGCAGAATTATCTCGAATGCATAAAGTCTCCCAAGTTACTATTCGAAGTGACTTAAAATTTTTAGAAAAAAAAGGACTTCTAAAAAGGTTTCATGGAGGAGCTTCTAGCGAAAACATTTCACATCGCCTTGATGAAAACTTTGAGATGAAATTTCGAATTGCAAAAAAAGCTGCACAACTAGTTAATCCTGGAGAAACGATTATTATCGAATCTGGTTCAACAAATGCATTATTAGCAAGATCGATTGGCGAATCCAAACCAGTCTCAATCATCACTAATTCTTTTTTCATTGCCAATTTCGTAAAAGATATTCCAAAAATTAATATTACATTATTAGGTGGAGATTATCAGGCTGATTCTGAAGTTTGCATCGGCCCTCTCACCAAACTTGCGTTACAGTCTTTTTATGTTGATAAAGTTTTCATCGGAACAGATGGTTTTTTAGAAGATATTGGTTTTACTTGCATAGACTTACAACGCGCAGAAATTGCATGTGAAATGGCAAAAAGAGCAAACCATACAATTATTTTAACCGATTCAAGTAAATTTGGAAGTCGTAGTGTAGCTAAACAATTTGATGTTCGTGATGTGAGTACTGTTATTACTGATGACGGTATCGATCGTAAATATGAATCTTTTCTTTTAGAAAATGGTGTAGATGTAATTAAAGCTATCTAATTTTATTTTTGATCTAGAATAAAAAAAGTCCGAAACCTACCTCTAGAAATTTCGGACTTTCTCTTTTTAAACCTGGAAAAATTATACAGTTTCTCTTAGACGTTTTCTTCCATATGAGTCCAGCCATATAATCAGTACTGTGATTAATCCTGTTAGCAAAGTTTGAACATAAGATTGAATACCTAACATATTCAAAACATTTTCTAGAATACCAAACACTAAGATACCAATTGCAGCCTTTGGGATATTACCAATACCTCCAGCGAACGAGACTCCACCTACTACAACACCACAGTTAACAACTAATGCTGTCGTCTCACCGTATAAATATGAACCTGAATTCAGTTTTGATGCTTGTAAAATACCAGCAATTGCAGCTAAAATACCACAAATTACAAATGTTGCCCATTTTGTTTTAATAACATCAATTCCGGAATATCTAGCAACTTCATAATCACCACCAACAGCGTAGCAATTATTACCAAATTGAGAGTATCTCATCACACAATGCATGATAATAAATAATCCAATCATAATTAAAATTAAGTTTGTAATTCCGAAAACAACTCTATTATTTGCGATTTCACTGAAAGATAGATCAACCGCAACAACTGATCGACTTTGGCTCAACAACTGAGCAATACCAGTTAATAGCATACCCATACCTAACGTAATGATAAATGGCTCTGTTTTTTGATAAACAACTAAATATCCGTTGATGAAACCGATAGCACCACCTAAAAGGATAGAAAGTATAATCGCCAACCACATATTCATGTTTAAGTCATTCATTAAGCGTATCGCAACAATACCAGAGATAACCATATTACCACCAACTGATAAATCACATCCACCAGCGATAATTGTTGTCGTAACACCGAATGCGATTATCAACAAAATTGATGATGAATTTAGCATATCGATTAAATTATAAGAAGAATAAAAATTTGTAGGGAAAAATAACATTAGAATAAAAAGTGCAAATACAGCAAATAAAGCTTTTTGGTTATTCAATGTGTTTTTTAACCTATTTTGTTTTTTGACAGAATTCATAATTTAACACCTACTTATACTTTCTATTATCTAACCAAATTGCAACAACCAAAATGAGTCCTTTGAGTACATTTTGAAGCTCAGTCGAAGCACCCAGTAAATTCAAGCAGTTAGACATCAAGATAATGAGCAAACCACCGAGAACTGTTTTAAGAACACTTCCCTGTCCACCTTTTAGTGAAGTACCACCAACGACAACGGCAAGAATTGCATTTGTTTCGAATCCTTTTCCTAGCGTTGGTGCAGCAACTGCGGTTCTACTAAAGCTAACAATGGAACCTA
>CAYFSZ010000127.1:0-1961 GCA_964346085.1 uncultured Mageeibacillus sp.
TTTTTCTTGCTTGGGACAGTTTTTACGAATGAAAGAAAAAACAGAATTTATTGAAGAAAACAAAAAAATCTATCAACAAAATATTCATGTATTTAGAGAATGTTATGGATCCCTAGCCAATGTGATGGCTCAATTGGATGATTTTCAAAAACAATAAAATGCTTATGTTCAGCAATCTCAAAATATGTTATAACAGTTAATGTAAAACATTTTTTGGGAGATATTATGGATATTACATTTACATATTTTTTAGAGCAGATGTCAGAAAACCCAATTTTCTTGATTTCTGCTCTTTTAACGTTAGGCGTTATTCTCGTCAATGGATGGACGGATGCGCCCAATGCGATTGCAACTTGCGTTGGAACAAGATGTATGAACCCACAACCTGCAATATTTATGGCAGCGATTTTTAATTTCTTTGGGGTTTTTATCATGACAATGCTTTCTCCAAAAGTTGCTGTGACGATTTCCAACATGGTGAATTTTGGAGGAAATAGCAAAGACGCATTGATTGCTTTATGCGCGGCCATGGTTGCGATTGTAATCTGGGCAGTTGCGGCTTGGGCATTCGGGATTCCAACAAGCGAAAGTCATGCCTTGATTGCTGGATTATCAGGTGCGGCGATTGCTTTGCAAGGTGGTATTGATGGCATTAACAAAGCAGAGTGGATAAAAGTATTATATGGCTTAGTTTTATCCACTGTGATTGGTTTTGGTTTAGGTTATTTAGTTTGTAAGCTCGTTGCTTTTTTATTTCGAAAAGCAAATCGTAGAAAAGTTGAGCCGTTTTTTGAAAAAGCGCAGATTTTCGGAGCAGCTTTCACAGCCTTCATGCATGGTGCGCAAGATGGCCAAAAATTCATGGGAGTTCTGATCTTGGGAATGTTTCTTTCACAGGGCAGAGATAGTGTTGGAAATATCATGCCTCCTCTTTGGATGATGATTTTATGTTCGGTTGTGATGGGTCTTGGGACCAGTATCGGTGGCAAAAAAATTATCAAATCAGTTGGGATGGATATGGTCAAACTTGAAAAATACCAAGGCTTTTCAGCGGATATTGCAGCATCATTAAGTTTACTCATTTCCACTTTATTTGGAATTCCAGTTTCGACAACACATACCAAAACAACAGCGATTATGGGTGTTGGTGCAGTAAAACGTTTATCCACAATCAATATGAAAGTTGTTCAAGAAATGGTCTTAACCTGGCTACTAACTTTCCCCGGCTGCGGTTTGATTGGTTACATTATTGCTAAGTTATTTATTCAATTATTTTAAGTTTATTAGTTAAAGAACGAGGATTCTAGTGAGTTAGAATCCGACATCAAGGAGAGAAAAATGTCAAAAAAATCAGATGCTGTTTATTATGAAAATTATTTATCATGCGTAGATTGTGCTTGTCGGTCTGCAAGACTGATCCATGCTTTCTTCAAAGACTTCGATACAAATCGCGTTGAAGAAGAAATGGAAAAAATGCATGCCATCGAAAGAGAAGCTGATAAACATCGTCATGCAATGTCAAAAATGCTTGGCGAATCCTTCATCACACCAATCGAACGTGATGATATGATGAGTATTAGCCATTACTTGGATGAAATCGTGGATGCACTTGATGATGTTTTGATGCGAGTTTATATGTGCGACATCAAAGAAATCAAAGAAGATGCAATCTTGATGACGGAGATTGCGATTAAAGCTTGTGATTTACTAAAAGAAGTTATGCAAGAATTTGAAAACTTCAAACGATCAAAAACAATTAAAGAGAATTTAGTCGCTGTGAATACTGCAGAAGATGAAGGCGATAGAATCTTCTTGCATGCAATGCGTAAATTACATGTTGAGGAACATTCTGTGATCGACATCATTAGCTGGAGAGATATTTATCGCTATTTGGAACGTTGTATTGATAGCTGTGAACATGCAGCAGATGTCATCGAATTAGCAATGATGAAGAATTCGTA
>CAYFSZ010000128.1:0-1866 GCA_964346085.1 uncultured Mageeibacillus sp.
CAGCTAATTGCCACCATTCGGAGCAGCAACAAGACGGGTGGCAATTATGAAAAAAATTCCGCCCTCTTTTTTTCGGTGAAAGAAAAGTATATAATCGAAAAACAAACAAATGTTCTTTTTAAGAAGTGAAATTATCTACATTTATGCGAGGGAAAGATGTTTTTACATAGAACAATTTTGCATTGCGACATGAATGCTTATTATGCTTCTGTAGAGATGAAATTAAATCCGTCTTTGCAGGGGAAGGCTGTGGCTGTCTGTGGATCAGTGGAAGATCGAAACGGAATTATTTTAGCGAAATCAGAAAAAGCAAAGCAACAGGGCGTTAAGACAGGCGAAGCGATTTGGCAGGCCAAACAAAAATGTCCTGGATTGATTCTGGTGCCCCCTCATTATGATCAATATATTTTACATTCCAAGTTGGCTCATCGGATTTATTTTGACTATACCAATCAGATCGAGGAATTTGGTTTGGACGAGTGCTGGCTTGATGTGACGAATAGTTATAATTTGTTCGGTGATGGATTACAAATTGCGAGAACCATTAGTGAACGTGTGAAAAGAGAATTAGGACTCACTTTATCAATTGGAGTTAGTTTTAATAAGATTTTTGCAAAGCTCGGTAGTGATCTGAAAAAACCTGATGCGATTACTGTTATTGAAGAAAAAGATATTGAAAGCGTGATTTGGAAATTGCCAGCAAGAGATTTGTTGGGAGTTGGTCCTGCAACTGATAGAAAATTTAAACGCTATAATATTTTGACCATTGGTGATTTAGCTCATGCTGAACCGTATTTTCTGCAAATGAAATTAGGCATTAATGGTTTAAAACTTTGGAAATGGGCGAATGGTCTAGATGACGGAAATGTACGAATTTATGGAGAGAGTGTTCCGGTTAAATCTGTGGGGCACGGGGTGACAACTAAGGAAGATTTATATAGTAATGTGGAAGTGTGGCGAGTCCTACTTGCTTTGAGTGAAGATGTGGGAAAGCGTCTTCGCTCGCACAAGTTACGAGCACAGGGCGTACAGGTTAGTGTTCGTCGTAATGATTTGATGAGTTCTGAATTTCAGACTCCTTTGCCGTATGCAACTTACAATGCTTTTTATTTAGCAGAACATGCTTATCGATTATTTTGTCGTACTTATGATTGGGCAAAACCAATTAGAGCATTAACCATTAGAGCAATTCAGCTTGAAGAAGCAAGAGTACCAAGGCAGATTAATATCTTTTCAGATTTTTCCGGACTCGAGCGACTTGAACGAATTGAAGATGCGATGTTTTTATTACATGAAAGATACGGTAAGGAGATTGTTTATTTTGGGCGTTTAATGGAAGATGTAAAAATTGCAAGATATGTGCCACATGAAATTAAGCCGCCGGGAGTTTTATTTTAAAAATGGAAAATTATAATGATATAAAAAAGCACCGATTGAAGATGATCGGTGCTTTTTGGTTGGAGCCTGAGATGGGAATTGAACCCACGACCTATTCATTACGAGTGAATTGCTCTACCCCTGAGCCACTCAGGCTTATTTGACATTCAAGATTATAGAATATTTCCAAAAGTTTTTCCACTTAGATGTTAGAGAATCTATTAGATTATTATGATCTTTCTAGTAACTTTGATTAGTAAGTGGTGACAATTCGGGGGTTTTGGCTTATTGTCACTATTTGCTACAGATTCTGAGTAGTGACAATTCGGCGATTTTGATTCATTGTCACTACTATCTCTAGTCGTAATAATACTAGCCCAAAAAATTTTTTCAATACGGACAAAATTATTCCTTGACAAAAGTTCCAAAATTAGTAAAATGAAAATCGTTTCCAAATTATTAGGCGGGGAACATTTTCATAAATGGAGG
>CAYFSZ010000129.1:0-1858 GCA_964346085.1 uncultured Mageeibacillus sp.
AAAAAGAGAAGCTCCGGCATATATACCCAATGATGGAAAACAGACTCCGACAAAGTGAAGAAAAACAATCAAGTTTTTTATGTGACACCGAATGGAGAAAAGTACCATGCATCAGAAATTTGCGCTGGAGAAAATGCGAAGCAAATGAAGTATCGAAAAATCGTAAAAAAAGGCTACGCAAAGTGCGCAAATTGCGTAAAATAATCTGATAATATTAAAAAATCTTAAACGTTTTCGAAAATTCCTGAAATTTGGATAAAATTGTAACAAACGTTTTCACTTTTTGAGAAAAAAAGAATAAAATGTTGCCTATAGTTTTTTAACTTTTTAGGAGGAATTATGTCTGAAAAAATTATTGTTGTTGGTGCAAATCATGCAGGAACAGCTTGTGTAAATCAAATTCTAGGTTTAAATCCTGATGCTGATATTACTGTATTTGATAAGAATAGTAATATTAGCTTTTTAGGTTGTGGAATGGCTATCTGGATTGGAAATCAAATTTCCAGTGGAGATGGATTATTCTATTGCAGCCGTAATGTGCTGGAAGAAAAAGGTGCAAAAGTAAAAATGGAAACAGAAGTGGTTTCTGTTGACTATGATAATAAAGTTATTACATATCGTGATAAAGATGGCGTTGAGGGAACAGAAAACTATGATAAATTAGTTTTAGCGACTGGCTCATCTCCGATTTGGCCGAAAATTCCAGGGTTGGAATTGCAAAATGTACAACGTGCAAAATTATTCCAAGATGCTGAACATGCAATTGATCAGATTCATCATGATCCAACCATTCAAAAAGTCACAGTGGTTGGTGCTGGATATATTGGTGCTGAACTTGCAGAGGCATATGCATTACAAGGCAAAGAGGTAACCTTGATTGATGCTTTAGATAGAATTTTGGGAACCCATTTCGACCGTGATTTCTCAGATGTGATGGCCGAACGTTTACGTGAAAATGGTATTAAGATTCAACTTGGTGAAAAAGTAGAACGTTTTGAAGGAACTGATCGTGTTGAACGAGTTGTCACAGACAAAGGGACTTATGAGACTGATTTAGTTATGTTCTGTATTGGTTTCAGACCTAATAGCCAATTAGGTGAAGGAAAATTAGATTTATTCAAAAATGGCGCGTACGAAGTTAATTTAAGACAGCAAACTTCAAATCCTGATGTTTATGCAATTGGTGACTGTGCAACAGTATATGACAATTCAATTCGTGAAAGAAGTTATATCGCTTTAGCAACAAATGCTGTTCGTTCTGGTTTAGTTGCTGCGTTTAATATTTGCGGGCAAGACATAGAATCAGCTGGTGTTCAAGGTTCTTCTGCTTTATGTTTATATGACTTACGCATGGTCTGTACAGGACAAACAGTTGAAACAGCAGCTGCTCATGGCATCGAAGCTTTACAAACTGAATTCAAAGATTTACAAAAACCGGCATTCATGAATGAAGTAGGACCAAATCCAGAAGTTAGAATTCGTGTTGTTTATCGAAAAGATGATCATGTGGTTATCGGTGCTCAATTAATGTCAGAATACGATATGTCTGCTGCCATTCATATGTTCTCTTTAGCAATTCAAGAACAAGTGACATTAGAAAAATTAGCATTGCTTGATATTTTCTTTATGCCACATTTCAATCAACCTTATAACTACATCACAATGGCTACATTAGGTGGCGTTTTAAATGGTGAAAATTAAAAAACATTCTTGCTACTCAATTAGAATTGTTTTATATTTGATTATTAATTTTTGGATTTTTCAGTTTGAACTTATTGTGCAATGAAGATTTTTGATTTTTAACATCTCTCCGATACCACCTTTACGATTGCGATTTGAATCGTCCTTTGGCCATTCG
>CAYFSZ010000130.1:0-1854 GCA_964346085.1 uncultured Mageeibacillus sp.
TACCAATTAATCGAACATCCCTTGTCAAGTAAAAACACTTGACAGAAAATTACAATCTGCTATTCTGTACAAATGTTAGAAGAAGTAATGGAGCTGAAACATACGAAGATAAGTCTTTATTTAGACTATTATGGTAGTCTGTTAACAGAAAGACGCCAACAGATTCTTCATATGGTTTATGATGATGATTTATCATTATCGGAGATAGCCGATGAATTTTCTATTTCGCGCCAAGCGGTGCATGATAATGTGCAACAGGGTGTGAAACAATTGGAAGAGTATGAAGAAACTTTAGGAATGGTTGAAAAAAATCTTAAGCTCACAGCATCCATTGATGATATTCTACAAGATAAGAAAACACTTGATGATGATTTGATTCAAAAACTAGAAAAATTGAAATCAATGATACTATAGCGAAAGGAATTATATGGCTTTATTTGGTAGTTTAAGTGATAAATTAAAATCGATCACCGACCGCATGCAAGGTAAAACTCGTGTCACTGAAAAAGATATAAAAGAGATGATGCGTGAAATTAAGTTAGCCTTGTTGGAAGCTGATGTTCATTTTAAAGTTGTAAAAGAATTGATTGATGAGATTTCAGTTAAAGTGAACGGAGAGCATGTTTTAGATAGCCTGACTCCAGGTCAACAAGTCGTCAAAGTCGTGCATGAATCTTTAATCGAAATTCTTGGCTCTGAGAATAGTAAATTAGCAGTATCTCCTGATGGATTTACAGTCATCATGCTTTACGGTTTACAAGGTTCTGGTAAAACAACAACAGCTGCGAAATTAGCAAAGTTCCTAAAGAATAATGGCAAAAAGCCTTTGCTAGCATCCGTTGACGTTCACAGACCAGCAGCGCAAGAACAATTAAAAGTCTTAGCTGAACAAATTGATGTTCCTTGTTATATCAGACCAGAAGAAAAGTCTGCTCCAGTGATTGCAAAAGAAGCTGTTGACCGAGCAAAATATTTACTTTGTGATACTTTATTAGTCGATACAGCTGGTCGTATGACTGTCGATCCGGAATTGATGCAAGAATTACACGAAATCAATGATGTGGTAAAACCGACTGAACGTCTTTTAATCGTTGATGCGATGATTGGTCAAGAAGCGGTTAATGTTGCATTAGAATTTGAAAAAGAAATCGGGATTGATGGTTTTATCATGACAAAAATGGACGGTGACGCACGTGGTGGTGCTGCATTATCCATTCGTCGCATGACAGGCAAACCGGTCAAGATGATTGCAACTGGTGAGAAAGTTGATGCATTAGAAGAATTCCATCCGGACCGTATGGCATCCAGAATTCTCGGCATGGGCGATGTACTTACTCTGATTGAAAAAGCATCGGCCGCTATAGATGAAAAAGAAGCACTAGATGCATATGAAAGGATGCGCAAAAATCAATTTACGCTAGAAGATATGCTGCAACAGTTTGAACAGATGAAAAAAATGGGTTCGATGAAAGATATTTTGGGAATGTTGCCTGGTTTAGGTGGCAAGATTGATCCAAATGCTGTTGATGAAAAGAAAATTGCTAGAACAACTGCAATTATCAAATCGATGACAAAAAAAGAACGTGCAAATCATAAATTATTAGATGCAAGCCGTAGAAAAAGAATTGCCGCAGGTAGTGGCACGAGCGTACAAGAAGTGAATCAACTGATTAAACAATTCGAAGGTACGCAAAAAATGATGAAACAGTTTACTCGAATGGGTAAAGGTAAACAACGCCGAATGATGCAACAACTCGGCAATGGAAATCTCCCGTTCTAGAAATAAATTTATTTTATATATTATATTTGGAGGAAAATAAAAATGGCAGTAAAAATTCGTTTAAAACGTATGGG
>CAYFSZ010000131.1:0-1666 GCA_964346085.1 uncultured Mageeibacillus sp.
TCTATCGTTGCAGGTGGTTTGCTCGTGATGTCGTAGACGATGCGGTTGATGTGGTCGACTTCGTTGATAATGCGGGTCGAAATTTTGTCGAGTATTTCGTATGGAATTCTAGACCAATCCGCCGTCATGAAGTCAGTCGTGCTGACAGAGCGCAACGCCAAGGTATAATCATAAGTTCTTAAGTCGCCCATGACACCGACGGAACGTAAATTTGTTAAAACTGCAAAATATTGATTCATATCTTCGAAATCGGATTTTTCGAGTTCTTCGCGGAAAATATGGTCGGCATCACGTAAAATTTCTAATTTATCTTTTGTGACTTCGCCGATGATACGAATGCCAAGGCCTGGTCCGGGGAATGGTTGACGATTGACGAGGTAGTCTGGCAAACCAAGCTCTGTCCCGAGTTTTCGAACTTCGTCTTTGAAAAGCATGCGCAAGGGCTCAACCAAACCTTTGAATTCAATCACCGCTGGTAAGCCTCCAACATTGTGATGTGATTTGATTACCGCTGAATCGCCAAGTCCGGACTCGATAATATCTGGATAAATGGTTCCTTGTGCCAAAAAGTCGACGGATTTGATTTCTTTTCCAACGTCTTCAAAAACGCGAATGAACTCATCGCCGATGGCTTTTCTTTTTTCTTCTGGATCAGTGACGCCAGCAAGTCTTGCTAAGAAACGGTCTTCTGCATTAATACGAATGAAATGCATACCGGAATCTTTGAAAATTTCTTCAACTTGATCGCCTTCATTTTTTCTCATGAGACCATGGTCAACAAAAATACAAGTTAAGTTCGAGCCGATTGCTTTAGATAAAAGCGCTGCCACAACGGAAGAATCGACTCCACCAGATAAAGCGAGCAATACTTTTCCGTCACCAACTTTGTCACGTACATCTTGGATCGCTTGCACTGCATAATTCGCCATCGTCCAAGTTTTTTCCTCGCCGCAAACTTTGACAACAAAGTTCTCAAGCATGGTTTTTCCTTCGAGTGAATGATTCACTTCTGGATGATATTGCATGGCGTAGATTTGTTTTTCTGTATTCTGAATCGCTGCGACTGGGCAATTGTCAGTATACGCCACAATTTCAAAGCCCTCAGGTAATTCTTCCACACGGTCTGTATGACTCATCCACACTTGCGTTGGGTTGGCAACATTTTCGAATAACACCGAGTCTTTCACATGCAAACTGGTTTTTCCAAATTCACGGCGTTCTGCTTCGATAACTTGACCACCAAGAGTTTGGGATATAAATTGCATACCATAGCAAAGTCCCAAAATTGGAATATTTAATTCAAAAATCTCGGAATCGATGCGTGGTGCTTTTTCCTCATAAACGGAATTTGGTCCGCCTGTAAAAATGATTCCTTTCGGCTGTAATTCTTTGGCTTTTTCTATTGCTTTTGTATATGGGACCACTTCGCAATAAACGTTCAGCTCACGAACTCTTCTTGCGATTAATTGATTGTATTGGCCACCAAAATCTACGACTAAAATCATGGTTTCACTCCTTTGTTCTCAGCTCTTCTCTATTTATTGTGTGATTTTAACATGTTTCGGTTTTGCGAGAAAGTCTCAGGTTGTGTTCTTTACTTGTAGCTCTTGTATTTTTACTAAAAAATTTGTGGTTGTTCACGCATATTTTATGTTATTGGTTTTTT
>CAYFSZ010000132.1:0-1564 GCA_964346085.1 uncultured Mageeibacillus sp.
TTTTTCCTATCTTTTAAAAAACGGAAGAACAAGATATTCCTATTCTTCCGTTTGTTGCATTGCTATATTTTTGAAATTATCTTATACAGCGAAATGTTCCATCACATATTCTTCTGCTTCAAGATTCCAAATTTGATTGCTACGTGACATGATTTCTGCCAAGTCAGCGAATCTAGGATCTTCTTTGCCTTTTTCTTCAAAATCAGCAATTGCTGTTAAAGGAATATCACAATGTGGGTAAACTAATTTCTTACCGCCTGGAATTTTTGGAACATTGTTTGTGACATAGCCAACATCACCAAGACCTAAGATATGTGTAACCATTGGAGCAACATTTAATTTACCTTCAGAAATCAAGCGAACTGCTTCGCGTAAATCTTCATTATTACCACCTGAGTTTCCAACGAAGTGATGATTTGCATAGTGAACATCATACATATTAATGTTGACGGAGAATTGGCTATCTGATGGACCAGAGAAGAAGTTCATGCAACCATCATAACGCAATAATTGTTGTCCTTGTTGAACAAGTACTGGTACTGGAGCCAAAACGAAAACATCATCGTATCCTTCACCATCTGTGAAATCCATCATTCTTTGGAATCCATCTTCACCAGATGTGTTCATGTATTTTAATTCAAAACCTAATTCTTTTGCATATTCAGGTGTGTAAATACTTTCTGCACGGTCTAAACGGCTTTGATCAATATCTGTGACTAATACGCGTTTTGCTTTTTTGCCTTCGATAGCCATTGCAAAGATATACGCAATTGCAGCTAATCCCATAGGACCAACAGAAGCGATCATTGCTAAGTTGCCACCTTCTTTTAAACCCATAACATGTTCATAAGAACCTTTTTCCTTATGATGATATAAAGAATTAAAACCTCCAATAACTGTGCTGACTGGTTCTGTTAAAGAACCCATGAAAAATGCTTCCCCACTATATGGAAGCAAGCAATCCATTTCCATAATTTCTGCCGGCATATTTCCATAAGTTGCGTCACCGCCGTATTGTGTGTAGGAGTATCCTGGAGCCATTAAAGAACCATTTTTGTTATGTCCAGGTTGAACAACGAATTTATCGCCAACATTGTAGCGACCTTCCCAATCTTTGCCAACTTCAACGATCTCACCACAAATTTCATGACCCAAAATGATTGGATTCTCTGCTATATCATCAGGAACACGAACATGGTCAGAACCTTGATGTGAAGCTTTATATGAACTCATACAGATACTATCTGTAATATTTTTTACACGAATTTCATTATCCTTTAAAGGAGCTAATTCAAACTCTTCTAAACGAATATCTTCTTTGCCATAAAGGCGAACTGCATTTGTTTTCATTGATAAAAAACCTCCAAAATTAACTTTTTTCAATCATAGATATCATAACATAAAGTTTGTTTTATGTAATGGTAATTGTTTGTTTTATTGCCCATTCACCACATTCACCGGGGTTCCGTTTTGGAATTGTTTGAGGTTGTCGATGGCGAAGTTCAATAATCTTTGTCTAGATTCAATTGGGGCCCAAGCGATGTGTGGGGTTAAATATGTATTT